>JBIKTI010000034.1:0-12365 GCA_044348205.1 Phycisphaerales bacterium
AACGTATCGTGTGGCACTATCCCCCTGCGCAGCAGGGGGTAGTGGCGGCCTCGCACGCGCGGTGTGCGCCCAGCCTGCAGTCTGAAGGCGTTTGGTGCGTTCGATGCCGCCATCACCAAAGGTGATGCCACACGACACATTTGGCGACGCCGCACGCAACCTGCTCGCGCTTCGCTGCGCTCCGCGCTCGTCATGGCTTGAGCGCGCGCCGCTGCGGCGGCTCGCTTTGTTGCTCGACTGCAACAACGCATACAACGTGTTCGCGCTTCGCTGAGCTCCGCGCTCGACGACGCAAGGTGCTTCGCGCGCGAAGGCGCTCACACGCCTGCGAACACGCCGCTGCGGTCGCGCAGCGTCGTCGCGTCCGGCGCGCGCCGCGCGTGCGGGGCGTCGAGCGGGCTCTTCACGCCGCATTCCGCGCAGAGCAGGCGGCTCGTGATTTCGCTCGCCAGGAAGATCACAGGCAGGCCCGAGCCCGGGTGGGTTCCGCCGCCGACTGTCCAGAGGTTGTCGAAGCCCTGCAGCTTGTGCTGCGGGCGCCAGTGGAGCATCTGGGTGATGTTGTGCGCGAGGTTGAAGGTCGCGCCGTGGTTGATGTTCTGCGCGCGCCAGTCGTCGGGCGTGAACATGATCTCGGCCTTCACGCGGCGCGCTGCGTCGGGAATGCCCATCACGGTCGAGAGACGGTGGAGCGTTTCCTCGCGGACGCGCGGGGCTTCCTTCTTCCAGTCGATCGGGGCGCCGTCGGCGGCCGCTTTCGTGTTTGCGGTCGGCAGCAGCACATAGAGCGAGCTGTCGCCCTTCGGCGCGAGCGTCGGGTCGATGCGGCTTGGGTTGCAGACATAGAACGACGCGTCGTCGGACAGGCGGCCTTCGCCGATGTCAGCGAGGTTCTGTCGGTACTTCGTGGAGGTGTAGATCGTGTGGTGCGGGAGATCGACCTCGCCCTCCATGCCGAGATAGAGCATGAATGTGCTGCACGAGTAGCGCTTGGCGTCGATCGCTGCGTCCTGCTGGTCGGCGCGGCGCAGGTTCGCGGGGATGAGGTTCTTCATCGCCCAGGTCGCGTCTGCGTTGACGACGACATGGTCGAAGCGACGCTCCTCGCCGTGCACCACGACGCCGCATGCGCGCTGGCCGTCGAACATCACGCGCGAGACCGGGCTTGTCGTCTCGATGCGCGCACCGAGCCGCGCACACGCCTCTGCCATCGCTGCGACGAGCGCGTTGCAGCCGCCGATCGGGTGCCACACGCCATACTCGTACTCGATGAACGGCAGGATCGTGAACAGGCTCGGGCACTCGAACGGACTCATGCCGAGGTACTTCGACTGGAAGCTCATCGCAAGGCGCGATTGCTCGCTCTTGAAGTACCGCGTGAGCTGCGAGTAGACCGACTCCCACGGACGCAGGACAGGCGCGACCTTGAGCGTGTCGAGCGTCATCAGATCTGCGAGTCCGCGGATCGGGCTTCGCAGGATCGGTTCCATGAGCGCGAGCTTCTTGCGATTGTCTGCGATGAAGCGGAGGAACGCGTCGCCGTCGCCTGGCTCGACGGCGTTGAGTCGCGCGGCCATCTTCTGGAGGTCGCCGGTCGTGTCGATCTGCGTGGGCTTGGTGCCGCGTTCGTTACCGATGAGAAGCCGGTACATCGGATCGAGCCGCTTCATCTCGACGAAGTCGCTTGTCGCCATGCCGACCGCGCCGAAGATCTCCTCGAGCACATACGGCATCATGAAGAAGGTCGGACCGCAGTCGAAGGCGTAGGGGCCGGCCTCGAGGCGGCGCGTGCGGCCGCCGACGACGGGCTGCGACTCGAAGATCGTGACATCGAGACCCGCGCCCGCGAGAAGCATGGCGACCGAAAGGCCGCCCGGGCCGGCGCCGATGACCGCGATGGACGGGCCGCGGGAGGAACTGGGGCGGGTGTCGGAAAGGGGGCTGGTCGCGATCATGGGCCGAGTTTCGGGTTCGGGAGCGGGGTGGATTCGCGCAGGTTCGGGGGAGTTCGCGCGATTGCAAAATTCCCACAAAGCGGCGAATCTAGCAAGTGCACAAATGCGAAGCACGCGCGCCTTCTTCCATGGTTCCGCCAGTGCCCCCTCCGATCGGGGGTGGTCGCCTGAGTTTCCCGACAGACCCTCGATGTCCGCCGCGAGTCCAGACCTCTCCGACCGGCTGCGCTGGCTGCGCGCCTTCCGCGACTCCGTGCGAGAGTCGCACCCGACGCTCTGCGCCCTGGCCTCCGAGGAGGTCGGCAAGACCGGCTTCGAGGCGATGGTCGCCGACATCATGCCGCTCGTCGCCAGCATGAATTGGCACCTGAAGCGCGCGTCGTCGATCCTGAAGCCACGCAGCGTGGGCGGCGGGGGGCTCTTCGGGTTCGGTCACTCGGTGAAGCGCCAGCGCCTGCCCGTCGGGCGTGTCCTCATCATCGCCACATGGAACTACCCCGTGCAGCTTGTCGGCATCCAGCTGGTGCAGGCGGTGCTCGCGGGCAATGCGGTCGTGGTCAAGCCGTCCGAGCGCGCGCCGCGCACGCAGGCGGCGCTTCTCGAGCTTGCCATGCGGGCGGCCGATGCGATTCCGTCGATGCGCGGCTTGATCGAGATCCGCAGCGCCAGCCGCGAGGAAGGGCGACGGGTCCTCACCGAGGAGCGCTTCGATCATGTCGTGTTCACGGGCTCGACCGCGGTCGGGCGCGCGATCGCGGAGGTCTGCGCGCCGCGCCTGATTCCGACGACGCTCGAGCTGTCGGGGTCGGACAGCGCGATCGTGCTCGACGACGCCGACGGCGTGGCCGCGGCGCGCGCGGTGTTCATGGGATTCACCGCGAACGCAGGGCAGACCTGCATGGCGCCGCGGCGCGCGCTCGTGATGCGCGGCGCGTATTCGGCGTTCTGCGACGAGCTCGCGCGTCTGGTCGCTGGCGCGAAGCGCGTGACGCTTGTTGACGCGGCCGCGGCGGAGGCGACGCAGCGCGCGGCAAGTGCGGCGATTTCCGCAGGCGGACGCTCGATCGCGGGCGCGCTCGAGCCGGTCCACGGCCGCACGATGCGCCCCGTCGCAGTCCTCGATTGCCCCGTCGACGGCGGCACCTCCGGTGACTTGTTCGGCGATCTCTTCATGGGCCGCCACTTCGGCCCCGCGATCGCCGTGCGCGCGGTCGACTCGCTCGACGAGGCGTTCGCGCTGCATGCGCGCGTCGGCCAGTATCTCGCCACGAGCATCTGGACGCGGCGACCGAGCGCCGAACTCGCAGCGTGCGCGGAAGCCTGTGGCTCGAGCCTCGTCCACTTCAACTCGGTGCTGCTGCCGTCTGCGCACCCCGGCATCGTGATCACGGGAACGGGCGCGAGCGGCTGGGGCGGTTCGCGCGGCGAGACGGGCCTCGTTGCGCTGACCCGCGAGGTGTTCGTCACGCGCACATCGAGCTTCGTGTCGGCGCCGCTCGACGAGCCGAGCGCGAAGATTCAGCAGTTCCTCTCGAAGTTCATCGCGTGGCCGCGCGCGGCGAAGCCGCCGTCGCAGTCTGCCGCCCCGTCGATCCAGCCGAACCGAACGCCCGCACACGCGGCGAAGTCCTCAGAGAGAGTCAACGCATGAAGAAGCGCGCCATCGTCATCGGAGGAGGCCTCGCTGGCCTCGCTGCAGCAGCCGAACTGACCACCCAGCTGAAGGGTGACGGCGTCGTCACCATCGTCGAGAGGAACCTCCATCTCGGCGGCAAGATGAATGTCCTCTCCGAGAAGGGCTACACCTTCGACATGGGGCCGACGATCATCACGATGCCCGAGGTCGTGCGCGGAATCATCCGTCGCAGCGGCCGCCGTGTCGAGGACTATCTCGACCTCGTCCGCCTCGACCCGCAGTGGCGCTGCTTCTACGAGGACGGCACGGTGCTCGATCTCCGCGACAATCCAGCGGATTTCGCGCGCGACCTCGACCGCCAGTTCCCCGCGATGAAGCCCGGCAAGGGCTACCTCGAGTTCCTCGCCTACGCGCGTCGCATGTACCGCCTGAGCGAGAAGGTCTTCTTCTACAAGGATCTCGGCGGGATCGGCGACATGATGCGGAAGCCGCCGACAGAGCCGGGTCTCCTCGGCGATGTGCTGCGCATGCGCATGCACTCGACGGTGGCGAAGACCCAGCACCGATCGATCCAGGAGCCGCATCTCCAGCAGCTTTCCGAGCACTTCATGCAGTACGTCGGGTCGAGCCCGTTCCTCGCGCCCGCGATCCTCTCGCTGATCGCGAGCGCGCAGGGCGACTACGGCTGCTGGTATGCGCAGGGCGGCACGCGCATGGTGGCGCGCGCGCTCGAGCGCGTGTTCCGCGAGCAGGGCGGCGAGGCCGTTCTCGGCAACGGCGCCAAGCGCATCGTGGTCGAGGGCGGCCGCGTGCGCGGCGTCGAGCTCGACGACGGCACCATGCTCGAGGCCGACATCGTCGTGTCGAACTGCGATGTGCAGCGCACCTACACCGACCTCGTCGGCACGCCCGCCGCGAAGGCGGAGCAGGTCAAGATCGCGTCGAAGTACGAGCCAGCGTGCTCGGGTGTGGTGCTCTACCTCGGCCTCGACCGCCGCTACGAGCACCTGCGTCACAACTGCTTCCTCTTCTCGAAGGACTCGCAGGCCGAGTTCGACGACATCTACAGGAAGGGCGACCCTGCGCGCGACCCGACGCTCTACCTGTGCGTCCCGAGCGCGACCGACCCGTCGCAGGCGCCCGAGGGCGGCGAGTCGCTCTACATCCTCGTCCACACGCCGTATCGGCGCGACCGTCACGACTGGGACTCCGAGGACGGCCTCTTCCCGAAGTACCGACGCGTGATCCTCGACAAGCTGAAGCGCTTCGGCATGGAGGACATCGAGAAGCACATCGTGATCGAGCGCCGCCTGACACCTGCGGGCATCGACCGCATGTACAACGCGACGGGCGGCGCGATCTACGGCCTTGCGTCGCACGGGCGTCTGCACGGCGGCTTCAAGCCGAAGAACACGAGTCCTGTCGCGGAAGGCCTTTACCTCGCGGGCGGAAGCGTGAACCCTGGCCCAGGCACGCCG
Organism: Phycisphaerales bacterium; assembly: GCA_044348205.1. Classification (GTDB taxonomy): domain Bacteria; phylum Planctomycetota; class Phycisphaerae; order Phycisphaerales; family SM1A02; genus QWPT01. Next base: position 5,070 of record JBIKTI010000034.1, read on the forward strand.
ATGGTGATGATGTCTGGCGTCACGGCGGCGTGGACCGCATGCGACGACCTCGGCGTGACCGTCGACCGCAGCGCGACGAGCGTGGGCGACGGCTCGAGCGTGGGCCGTGAGAAGCCCGCTGCGTCGATGCTGGCGGGCGAGTGGGGTTCTGGCGCAATGGGCGCGGAGGCGAAGCCATGGACCGAACCCCTGATGGCGCGCTGATTCCCGCGACGCCGTCGCCCCGTGTGCGCAGCGTCTTCGCGGCGATGGTCGCGGGGATGATGCGGCGGAAGTTCCACGCCGTGCGCATCGCGCGCGGATCGCGCGAGGTGCTTGCGTCGCTCGACTCGGGCGACCGCCCCGCGCTCGTCGTGATGAACCATGTGTCGTGGTGGGACCCGATCCTCGCCATCGTGGCGTGGCGTGCGTTCTTTCCGTCGCGCGCGCCCTACGGGCCGATCGATGCGAACGAGCTGAAGCGCTTCGCGATCTTCAGGAAGGTCGGGCTCTTCGGCGTCGACCCTGACGACCCAGCGACCCTCGAGGCGATGCGCGACTATCTCGTGGCCGAGGCCGCGCGCACGCCGCGGCTCGCCTTCGTGGTGACGCCGCAGGGGAAGTTCTCCGATGTGCGCGACGAGATCGTGGTGCGCCCAGGCGCAGCTGCGATTGCGGCGGCGCTCAAGGTCGATCGTGCCGTCGCCATCGCCGTCGAGTATGCGTTCTGGGTCGACCAGAAGCCCGAGGTGTTCGTGCGCGCGGAGCCGGTCGATTGCGCGGAAGGCGGCACCATCGCGTGGCAGAGGCGGATCTTGGCGGCGATGCGCGCGAACCAGGCCGCGCTCGCGCCGCTCGTTCGTGCACGCGATGCCGGTGTCTTCGAGCCGCTCGACGCATCGTTCGCGCCGAAGGTCTCCGGGACCAATCCCGTCTACGACCTGTGGCTTCGCCTCACGGGGCGCTCGGGCGGCGAGCTCGGCGAGGCGCGGGGAAACAGAGGTGCTCCATGACGCTTGCCGAGGTCGCGCTTCTCCTGCAGAACCCGTGGCTCTGCGGCGCGTCGCTCGCGGCCGCGTTGCAGCCGCTTGTGCTCTCGGTCGTGAACATGCGGCGTTATCGCCGCGCGCCGCTTCTTGCGGAGGTCGCTGCGGAGACGCGGGCGCTGCGCGTGGCCGTGTGCATCCCTGCGCGGAACGAGAAGGCGAACATCGAGGCATGCGTGCGCAGCGTGCTCGCGTCGCAGGGGGTCGATGTCCGCGCGTATGTCTACGACGACGAGTCGACCGACGGGACGGGCGAGATCGTCGCGAGGCTCGCCGCGGAGGACCCGCGCGTGGTCGTGGTGCCGCGGCGCCCGCTTCCCGCCGGTTGGAACGGCAAGCAGCATGCGTGCTTCCGCATGGCGGAGCATGGGCTTGGCTTCGACCCCGATCTCGAGTGGTTCCTCTTCACCGACGCCGATGTGCGCCTCGAGCCCGACGCCGTCGCGCGCGCGCTCGGCTTCGCGCTTCGCTCGAAGTCGGCGCTCGTCTCGACGGTTCCCCGCGAGATCACGGGCACAATCGGCGAGATGCTGCTCGTGCCGCTCATCCACTTCGTCCTGATGAGCTATCTCCCGATCGGCCGCATGCGATCGACGCTCGACCCCGCGGCAAGCGCTGCGTGCGGACAGTTCATCCTTGTCTCGCGCGCGGCCTACCGCGCCGCAGGAACGGGCGCGAACTACGGCCACGCTGGCTTCAAGGACTCGATGCACGACGGCGTCAAGTTCCCGCGCGCGGTGCGGCGCGCGGGCCTGCGCACCGATCTCTACGACGGCACCGAGAGCGTCTCGTGCCGCATGTACCGCGGCTTCGGCGAGACATGGCGCGGATTTGCGAAGAACGCATACGAGGGGCTCGGGAGCCTCGGCCTTCTCGTCTTCATCACCGTCTATCACGCGCTCGGGCAGGTGCTGCCGTGGATCGTGCTGGTGCTTGCCGCGCTGACGGTGCAGTGGTCGTCGGGCGCTGGGCTCGCTTCGGGAGCGATCCTGTGCGCGCTTGTCGGGCGCGCGCTGCTCGCGGCTCGGTTCCGCCAGTCGTGGTGGAACATCCCGCTGCATCTCGCGTCGATCCTGATGCTCTCCGCCGTCCAGTGGCGCAGCCTTTGGCTTCACCGCACGGGGAAGCGGAGCTGGAAGGGACGCGGCGGAGTCGGGACGGCGGTGGCGGCGGGGCGGTAGAATCCGCCTCCCGTGCCCGAACGAGGCTCCGACAGGCTCGAGATCGTCGATGAGAGGGACCCTCGGGTCCCGCCGCTGTCGCTTGACCTCGGTGCGCGAATCGTGCTCGGCCGCGGGTCGGACTGCGATCTCGTGGTGGACGACGCCTCGGTGTCGCGGCAGCATGCCGCGATCTCGGTCGATGCGTCGGGAGCTTCGGTGGAGGACCTCGGCAGCAGGCACGGGACGCGCGTGAACGGGCGCCTGATCGGCGTCGGGCGCTCGGCGCAGCTCGAGGAGGGCGACAGGGTGCAGCTCGGGCCTCGTGTCCTGCGGATCCGCAACGCGATGTCGCGCGTGCGCGCCGAGTCGACGGGCGAGGCGTCGGACACCGTGCGCACCATCGTGGTCGGCGCACGCGGCGGCGCGGAGCACGCGCTGCGCGTCTTGATCGAGGTGGTGCGCGGCATTCCCGCCGACGACAGCGCGGAGTCCGCGGGTCGGCTCGTCCTGGCGAAGCTCCTCGCGGTCACAGGGCTCGAGCGCGCGGTCCTCGTGCGCTTCGATGAGTCGCGCGCGGACGCCGAGATCCTGGCGGAGTCAGGCACAGGCGCGCGGGCTGTGAGCCGCACGCTGCTTTCCGCAGCGTCCGATCCGATGCGCGTGGCGCATCTCTCGCAGTCGCACGGAGGCATCCAGAGCGCGGAGAGCATCCTCGCGGTCGGGGTGCGCGAGGCCCTCTGTGCGCGCGTCGTCGTCGAGGGAGACGACGGGCTCTATCTCTACCTTGACGGCACGGGCTCGCGCGCATCGGTCGATGCTGGCATGGCGGAGGTCGTGGGCGCCGCGGCGCGCATCTGCGGGCTCGTGATCGAAAGCGTGGCGCGTCGGCGGCTCGAGGCGCTTCGGCTCGACGTCGAGCGCGCGAGGCAGGTGCAGAGGCGGCTGCTCGCGGAGGACGAAGGCGCGATCGGCGAGGTCGCGTGGAGCCTTCACTCGCTGCCAGGCCTGCTTCTGGCGGGCGACTTCGCGGGCATCGCGCCGCGCCCCGATGGATCCGTCCTCGCGTGGGTCGGCGATGTCTCGGGAAAGGGCGCTGCGGCCGCGATGCTCATGGCCTCGGCGCAGGCGTGGATGTATGCGGCGGCGACCCGCGCGGAGCCGCTTGCCGAGAGCGTCGCTGCGCTCAGCGCGTTTCTCGCCGCTCGAAGCGAGGCGAGCGAGTTCGCGACGATGTTCGCGCTTCTCCTCGCACCCGACGGCGGCGTGACGCTCTGCGACGCGGGACACGGCATCGCGTTTCTCGTCGAGAACGGGACCGCGACGCGCATCGAGCCCGACGGAGGGCTTCCCGTGGGCGTGACCGTCGATGCCGACTACGGGACGAGCACGCTCGAGCTTGCGCGCGGCGCGCGGATCGTGATCGCGACGGACGGTGTCCACGAGCAGCGGGCCGCGAACGGCGAGATGTTCGGCCTCGAGCGGATCGTGTGGACGCTTTCGGAGTCGCCCTCCGCGAAGGACGATGTGGCGCGCATCGTCGCGTCGCTGCGCGCCCACGCGGGAACGACCTTCGAGGACGATGTGACGGTGCTTTCGATTGCGCGGCTTTGACGCCGCTCGCTCCGCCGAGCGCGCCGAGAGGAGGTCGAGGATGAGGATGCGTGACAGGCTGCTTCTCGTCGGACTCTGCATGTCGGGCGCGTCGTGCGGAACGATGCACGGGCCCGCGGAGCTCTCCCTCGGCGAGCCGAGGCAGTTCGAGACCGTGGAGGTGCGGCGTCGGGTGGTCGAGCCTGCGGAAGACGCGCAGGGGCCCCGCATGCAGCCGCTCCCCGACGAGGTGCTCGGCGATGTGGTGCGGCTCGTGATGCAGGGGAAGATCGGACCCGACCTGCAGCAGCACCCGATCGAATGCGTGATGTACGAAGGCGAGTGGGCGCGCGAGGGTTCGCGTGATCGACGCGAGTCGCGCGGGGTGTGCGTCGTCGTGCCTGGTCTCCTCGGCACGCATTCCTCGGGTGCGCTCGTGAAGGGCCTGATCGACGACCGATGGACCGTTGCCGTCGTCTGGCCACCGCTTGTCGACCGTGCCAAGGAGTCGATGCGCGAGAGCGACGGGAGGAGCGCCGCGGAGCGAGGGGTGGCGCTTGCGCGTGCGGTCGACGCTCTCATCGAGAACGCCGCGCGCGTGGCCCAGTCGGCGCTCATCTCGCTGCAGACGCGTCGACCGCATCTCCAGGGGAAGCCCGTCCTCATCGTGGGCGAGAGCATGGGCGCGATGGCGGGGATCGGAATGGCCGCGACGGGAGAGGTTCCGTTCGACGCCGCGCTCTTCGTCGCGGGCGGCGGCGACCTGATCACGGTGACGCGCGGAAGCTCGCTGCGCGCGTTCATCGACGACGACGGACTCGCCGACAGCCCCGAGTTCATCGAGAGCTATCTGCGCGAGTGCCGCTTCGATCCGCTTCGCGCGGGCGAGGCGCTGCGCGGCGGGCCTGTCGCCGTGATCACCGCGGCAGACGACGGAATCGTGCCGACCTCGACGCAGGAGGCGCTCTGGACCACGCTTGGCGAGCCGCCGCGATTCCTCTGGGATGGCGGGCATTTCGAGCTCTTCTGGCGCAGCGAGTCGACGATCGTGCCCGTGGCGCGGCGCATCGCGGACTCTGTCGGTGACCGAAGCCGCGCCGCGGAGGTGCTCTATCGGCGCGTGCTCGAGGTGGTCACGCCCGAGCAGGACGAGGCCGCGCGGCAGGAGCTTCGCGAGGGCATCCGGCTGAAGCGAGGTGATTCGGGCGCAGGCGACGACGCGCACGGGTCGGGGCCGTGAGCCGCGTGCGTTCGAGCCCGCGCGCAGCGGCCGTGGCGCCCGCCGTCGTGCGGGGGTCTGACGGCATGGCCGAGCGGTGGTTCGCCGCCCGCGGATGGGCTCCGCACGAGTTCCAGCGCGCGGCGTGGGAGCGGTCGGCGCGCGGCGAGAGCGGGCTCGTCCATGTGCCGACGGGAAGCGGCAAGACCTACGCGGCGTATCTCGGGGCCCTTGAGGAACTCGCGCGCGAGCCCGCCGACGGGCTTGCCGTCGTGTATGTGACGCCGCTTCGCGCGGTTGCGCGCGACATCGAGCTGGCGCTGCGGTTGCCTGTCGAGGAGCTTGCGCTTGCGGTGACGGTTGGCTCGCGGACGGGCGACACCGCGGCGAGCGAGCGGGCGCGGCAGCGGGAGAAGCTGCCGAATGTGCTCGTGACGACGCCTGAGTCGCTGACCTTGCTCTTGGCGAGTGATCGCGCGCGCGAACTGGTCGGCGGCGTGCGGACCGTGGTCGTCGACGAGTGGCACGAGCTGATGGCGTCGAAGCGCGGCGTGCAGATCGAGCTGGCGCTTGCGCGGCTGCGCGCGTTCGCGCCTGCGCTGCGCGTGTGGGGGTTGTCGGCGACCTTGCGCAATGTCGACGAGGCTGCGCAGTCGCTGGTCGGGGTCGGGCGATCGGCGTCGGTCGTGCACGCTGCGATTCCTCGGGAAATCGCCGTCGATGGGCTTCTGCCTGACTCGGTCGAGCGTTTCCCGTGGGCCGGGCACCTTGGGCTCACGATGCTCAAGCCGCTCATCGCGTGGCTTGACCCTGCGAAGCCGACGCTTGTCTTCACGAACACCCGTTCGCAGGCCGAGCGCTGGTTTGCCGCGATTTCGTGGGAAAAACCCGAGTGGCGCGAGGTGCTGGCGCTGCACCACGGGTCGATCGAACGCGAGCAGCGCGAGGAGATCGAGGGCGGGCTGAAGGACGGGCGTCTGCGCATCGTGGTCGCGACATCGAGCCTTGACCTCGGCGTCGATTTCTCGCCGGTCGAGCGTGTTGTGCAGGTCGGGTCGCCGAAGGGAATCGCGCGGTTGATCCAGCGCGCGGGGCGGTCGGGGCACAGGCCCGGCGCGCGCTGCGAGGTGCTCTGTGTGCCGACGCATGCGCTTGAACTTGTCGAAATCGCGGCGGCGCGTCGCGCGATCGAAGCGCGCGAGATCGAGGAGCGCCACGGTTGGAACGCACCGCTTGATTGCCTGGTGCAGCATCTCGTGACCTGCGCGCTGGGCGGCGGTTTCGCGGCGGACGCGCTCTTCGACGAGGTGCGCACGACGACGGCGTTCGCGCGGCTTTCGCGCGAGGAGTTCGACTGGTGCGTGGCGCTTGCCGAGCACGGCGGGCGCACGCTTTCGCGGTATCCGCAGTACCACCGCATCGCGCGCGGCGAGGACGGCGTCTTCCGCATCGCGTCGAAGAAATCGGCGGCGCTGCATCGGTTGAATGTCGGCACGATCGCGGCGGATGCGACGATCTCCGTGTCGCTCGTCGGCGGGCGGCGGCTTGGCTCGATCGAGGAGAGCTTCATCGCGCGGCTGAACCCGGGCGACGCGTTTCTGTTTGCGGGCGACATCGTCGAGTTCGTGCGCGTTCGTGACATGACCGCGTGGGTGAAGCGCACCAAGCGCGCCGACGCGACGCCGCGGTGGAACGGCTCGCGCTTTCCCTTGTCCACGGCGCTCTCGGCGTCGGTGCGGCGCGCGCTCGACGAGGCGCGGCGCGGCGTCTTCGACGGGCCCGAGATGGCGCTCGTGCGGCCCGTGCTCGAGACGCAGATGCGGCTGTCGGCGCTGCCTGCGCCCGGTGAAACGCTCGTCGAACTCTGCTCGACGGCCGATGGGCATCACCTCTTCGTGTATCCGTTCGAGGGGCGGCTGGTGCATGAGGGGCTGGCGGTGCTCTTGGCGCTGCGGCTTGGGCGCGCGCGGGCGACGACTTTCGCGATCTCGATCAACGACTACGGGATCGAGCTGCTCGCGCCCGCGGACGAGGGCGCTGGGGCGTATCCGTTCCGCGAGTTGCTGTCGCCGGCGCTGTTTTCGCGCGACTCACTCGCGGCCGATCTCCTCGAGGCCGTGAACCTCGGCGAACTCTCGAAGCGGCAGTTCCGCGATGTCGCGCGGGTGGCGGGGCTTGTCTTCCAGAAGTACCCGGGCGCGGAGCGTTCGGGGCGGCAGGTGCAGGCGGGCGCAGGGCTCATCTTCGATGTCCTGCGCGAGTTCGAGCCGCAGAACCTGCTCTTGCGGCAGTCTGAGAA
>JBIKTI010000285.1:0-4195 GCA_044348205.1 Phycisphaerales bacterium
GCGGCGGTCCGCCTTCGCGCGCTTGAAGGCGCCGAGCGTGCTGAAGCCGTCGAGAAGCGCGAGGATGTCGAGCCGCCGCGAGACCTTGTCCCGCTCGCGGTCGAGCGACTTCCACAGCGCGTCCTCGGCCTCGCGGCGCGGGCGCGCGCCAGTCAGCTGCTCGAGCAGGTCGTTCGCGCGGTGCGACGCCTGGCGGATGATGCGCACATGGTCGATGACCTCCTCGATGCGCGTGCGCGCCTTGCGCAGGCGGTTCGCGTCGAGGGCGCGCGCAGGCACGGGGATCTCGGGCAGCGGCTCGCGCGCGAAGCGGTCGAGCGTGTCGCGCAGCGTGGCGACCTCGGTGCACTGCTTGCGCACGCCGCCCTCGCTTGCGTCGATCGTGCGCAGCCCGCGGCGCTCGTCCTCCGCGAAGAAGAACTCGAAGCGCTGCAGGTACGCCTCCATCTGCCCGTCGGTGAAGATCGAGCGGTCGTGGATGTCGCGCCTGCGCACGAGATGCGCGCGGTGTCGCACGATGCGCGTCCACTCGAGGTTCTCGAGCGTGTGGAAAGGGTTGAGCTCGGGGCTCCACACATCGTCGATCGCGGTTCCGCGGGCGTAGTAGACGCCGTCTGTGAAGCCGAGGTCCTGGCCGATCAGCGCCACGGGGTCGCAGCCGAGGTAGCGCGCGATCTGGTAGCAGAGGTGCGCGACCGTGGCGCACGCGGGAAGCCTGCCCGTGTCGCGCGCGATCGGCCCGAGCACGAGGTCGAGGTGCGGTGCGGAGATGACGCGCACCGGGCCTGGGTAGTGCGCGGGAACGGCGGGGTTCACCTGCGGATCGAGCACGAAGGTCGTGTCGCGCACATCGTCCACGGTCAGCCCCTCGAAGAAGCGCGTCGAGATGTGGTGCCAGTCGAGCGCGGCCACGAAGTGCGGGCGGATGCCGTCGGCGAGAAGCGGCTTGAGCACCGTCGGCGTCGCGACGATGAGGCATCGCTCGCGCACGCCAGGGTCGGCGAGGAGGTGCAGGTTGCGTCGGAGGCTCGGCCCCGCGCTCACGACAACGCCGAGGCGGCCCTTCGCCGTGCCCGCGAGGGGCGCGAGCGTCTCGCCCGCGACATAGCGCCGCGCGTTGCGGAAGATCGAGCGGATCGTGTGCGCGCTGCGCGCGAGGTTCGTCGACGCGGTCACGCGGCCGATGCGCACGAGTTCAGTGAGACGCGCGGAGAACTCGCGCACGGGCGAGACGGGCGAACCCTCCGCGATCTCCGCGCCATCCGCCGCCGCCTGCGCGGGCACGCGCACCTCCGCGATGCGCGCCTTGCTCGGCGCGTGCTCCACGATGTGCACGCCCTGGATGAGGAACCCCTCCGTGCCAGCGAAGCGCTCTGCGTGCGCGGCGGAGTTCTCCGCGCCGCTGAAGACGAGGATGTTCGAATGCCGCAGCGACTCGCTGAGGTCGATCTCCGAGAGCACGGCGCGCAGGAGGCCGAGATCGGGCTCGAGGACGGCCGCGAAGCCCGTGCGCTTCAGCCGCTCGCACACCGCCGTGATGTGGTAGCCGAGGCCGAAGCCGATGATGGCGACGACCGCCTTCTCGCGGTAGTCGATCGCGTCCGCGAAGGTCTCCGCCTCGCGCCGCGGCGCGTGCTTCGACGCGAGCGCGCGGCCGTTCAGGCTCGCCACCCGCGAACCATCGGCGGAAGTCGTCCACTCGAGCGTCGCGGGCTCGGCCTCGCGGATCTGCCGCGCGAGGTCCGTGTTGCGGGGCCCGAGGGAAACGAGGTTCCGCTCGAGGACCGACGGACGAACGCACTCCACCTCGACGGCGCGGTGCGGGCCCGTGGCGCCGAGGGAATGCTGCGGGAACCCCCGCGCCTCCGCGGAACCGCTTGCTGCGGCGGGCTGGGGCTTCGCTGGATCTGGTCCGAGGGCGTGTGGTGGGGCTGCCATCGTGGTCTCTGCCACGGAGAGCGGCCGCGACGAGGCGTCGTCCGCGCGGCTCCGCCGCTCGGCCTCGTCGTTGGGTGCGCGGCTCCGCCGCGCGTCGCTCATCGGCCGTGGAGGCGGATTCGATGCAGAAAATGCGCGAATCGGGCTCGGCCATTCACCTGAGCGGCACGATGATGCCACAATCGCGCCCGATGCTCACGCGCTGGCTCTTCGAGAACCCGTGGCCACTTGCGATCGCGCTCGCCCTGGTCGGGGCCGTGCTCCTCGTGCGCTGGCTCGGCGACCGAAGCCGCCCCCTTCTCGCGGGCGGCGGGGTGGCCATCGTCCTCGCAGTGGCCGCACTCCTCGTCGGAGGCGTCGTGACGACCCCAGGCGAGCACGCGGAGGCGGTCGTACGGAGGCTCGTCGGACACGCGGAGCGCGCGGAGACGGATGCCGCGGTCGCCCTCTTCGCGGAGGGCGCCGTCCTCAACTACGGTCGCCGCGAGAACCCAGGCACCGCGATCGAGGACATCCGCCGCGCGCTCTCGGCCCTCGAAGGCCGTCATCGCATCGAGTCGAACCGCGTCCGCCGCCTCGCGGCCGTCACGCTCGACGAAGAGACGGGCGAGGTCGAGCTCTCCTGCTCGACCACGACGAGTTCGTCCTCTCAAGCCGTCCCGACAGACTGGATTGTGCGGGTGCGGCGCATCGACGGCGAGTGGCGCATCGACCGCCTCACCTTCGAGCGGCTCTTCATGAACCCGCCGACGCCAGGCGTATGGCGGTAGCGCTCACCACTCCTCGAGGATCTCGTCCGCGCTGCGTTCACCCTCAGCGCCGGCGACAGCCCCCCCTGCTCCCGCGCGCACGGTGCGCACCGCCGCGGAAGGCGGAAGCAGCGGCGGAATCGGCACGCGGGTGAGGTAGCGCGCGTCGAGCGTGGTGTCGTGGACGCCCGTGCGGATATCGCGACCCGAGAGCCTCCGCACGCCGTCGGCGAAGTGGAAGACACGCACCGCCGTGCCGCCCGGGTCGAGCGAACTCACGGGCTTGCGGCTCTGGGTGTAGCCGTCTGCAACCGCGAACGCCTCGACATCGAGGGTCGTCTTCCCGACATTGGTCACGCGCAGCGTCAGCACGAGGTCGAGCGTCCCGCTCTCGATGCTTCGCGCAAGCCGCCACGACGGCTCGACCTTGATCGCCTTGTACCCGAGGACAAGCGGCGTCTCGAGCTCGAGGCGGAACGGCTCCGTCGCAGTGCCCTGGATGAGCACGCTCACCATCGTCGGCCCCGACGGCATGCTGCGGGGCACGCTGTAGGTGATGGGCAGGCGCGCCTCGCCGCCAGCGTCGATGCTGAAGGTGTGCGTGCGCGGCGTGATGCCGAGCGACTCGGGCCCGAGGATGGTGAGCGTGCCCGCAACAGAGGTCGGCCACGGGTTCGTGAGGTAGAGCGAGCCGTCCTGCGGTGCGCGCTTGCTGATCGAGACAGGCGGATCGATGCGCAGGCCGCGGCGCAGGAGCGCGAGGTAGGGATCGAGCCCCTCAATGAAGACGGGCTCGCGCCCGACGCGGAGCGCGTGGCCCTTCGCGGTCGCGGGGATGCGCGTGCTGCGGCCCCAGAGGTCGGTCACCAACAGCGCTCCGCCGCCGAGATCTGTGGTGCACTCGACGACGCCCGACGCGGAGTCGCTCCACGCGACGAGCACGGGCCCGCGCGGCCCGTCGGCGAGCCACGCGCGCAGGTCTGGGTGCAGCGGGATCTCCGAGACGAAGCGTCGTCCCGAGAGCCGCACGGACAGCTGCCGCCACGCCGCAAGCTCGATGGGTGGCCCTGGAATCGTCTGCACGCTGTCGCCGCGCACATCGACAGCGATCGCGTCGAAGCCGTAGCGCCACGCGTCCATCGCGCGCACGGCGAGATCGACCGCGCGCGAACGGTCGTCGACGGTGCCAGGTGCGATGGGCACGATGCGCGCGATGCCGCGCTTCCCGCTCGGGAGCCCCTCAAAAGCCTCGCCGCCCGATTCGCGCCAGTATGGGTCGACCACGACCTCGAGCACATGGCGGCCGTCGACGATCGTCGACTCGAGATCGGCGGGCAGCAGTTCGGAGGGCGACCACGGAAGCCCGACGCTCGGGCCCGCGATCGCGGCGCGCATCGCCTTCGCGAGCGATCCAACGCGCGCGGCGAGATCTCCTCTGTTCCCGTCGACGGGGGGCGTTCCGATGATCCAGTGGTCGATCTGCTGTCCGAACCCGAGGAGCCACGGCT
>JBIKTI010000286.1:0-4192 GCA_044348205.1 Phycisphaerales bacterium
ACGCGGACATCGTAGATGCCGACTTGCTGCTCTGAGATCACATCGACTCCGTCTCCGCCGCGCGCCGTGCGTCCCAAGGACGGAAACAGAAATGCCATCACAACGCAGCCGAAGAGCCCGCAAAGCGCATAGCGGGAGAGCGCGTCCCTGTTCCTCTTCACCCACTGCGGGAGCGGAAGGACGAACGAGAGCAGGCACAGGAGAAGCGTGGCCAGCGACAGGCCCGCGACCGTTGTGAAGAGAACGAAGAACAAGCTGCCCGCGACATCGGTGACCTTCGGCCTCGAGTTCCGACCGAGGTCGAAGAACACGCGCGCGGCCAAGTCGGCGGGCATGCTCGCAAGCTCGGGCGCCGCGGGCACGGGAACAACCCAGCCGATCGTCGTCGGCTCGTTCCCCTCGGACGCCTGATACTTGCTCTGCAGAACGAGCGTCTGCGTCCCCTCGTCAAACAGGATGAGCGCGCGCTGGAACGGAACGTCGGGCGGAACGGTGTCCCGCCAGTACATCTTGCCGTCCGCGAAGGCATGCGAGGCGAGCGCGCCGAGAAAGAGCAAGATGAGTGCAATTCGCTTCATGTCCTGGGGATCGAGATGAAGATCGTACTGTTTCGCGGTGCTCCCGCGCGATCAGGAGCAAGCGATCGTCGGGCGCGAACGCCATCGCCGGAGCGAGAATCGCCCCGTTTCTGCGGGACGGAAGCCCGCACGACGCTCCGCACCGAAGGTGCCTGCTTCCCAACGAAGGCGACTTGGCACGCGCATGCCGTTCGCCGAGGCGTGCCGCGTCGCCTGAGTCGCTGTTCCAAGACGAACGACTGGCCGCGCATGCAGGGCAGGCGCGGCCAGTCGGCTTCAAGGAGAGCAAGCGTTCGGATCCGCCGATGCGAGGCGGACGGTCAAGTTCACTTCGGCTGCTGCAAGGCCTCGAGCGTCCGCTTCGGGTTGATGATGAAGCGGCCCGGCTTGTCGGGAATCGGATCGGCGTTCGACTTCATCAGCGCGATCACATCCGCGGGCTTGAGCTCGGGCCGAAGCGCGAGGATCTTCGCGGCGAGGTTCGCCACCTGCGGCGCCGCCATCGAGGTGCCTGAGAACGGGATCACGCGCCCGCCCGGCACCATGCTCGGGATACGGAATCCGTTCGCGTAGAGCTCGACATTCTCGCCCGTCGTGGTGAACGAAGTGAACTTGTCCTGGTCATCGACCGCGCCGACGGTGATCAGGTTGGGAAGTCGCAGGCCCGCAGGCACATACTCGGCGAAGTCGACGTTGTTGTCCTCGTTGCCCGAGCCTGCGATGAAGAGCACATCGGGAGCGGAGCGGATCGCCTCCTCAAGCCGGTCGCGGAGTGGCTTGAAGATCCTGCGGCTGAGCTCCGCGCGCTCATCGGGCGTCGCGCCCGCGCCCGCTCCTGCCAGCATTTCCTCGATCATGCCTCGTCCGATGCGCCAGCTCATGTTGACCACGCGTGCGTCGGCAGCCTTCAGGTATGCAGCCGTCTTGAGAGCCGCGTCGCCCCAGCGCTCGCCGAACTCGACGGAAGGAGCCTCGTCGGGGATTGACTCCCACGGGAAGTTCTCGGTGACATGCAGGATGCGCGCGAACGGATTGCCTGCGACCGCGACGCCCGCCACATGGGTGCCGTGGCAGTAGTTGCCGATCAGGCTCATGTCGTCGCCGAACGCGCGGAGGTCGTCGCCGCGAAGTGCGCCGTAGTACTGCTGGAACTGCGCGACGGCCTCGTTCTGAACTCCAGCCTGCATGTCCTGCGCCGCCGCAACGAAGTCGATGTACTTCGACTTGTCGCCTTTGAGACCCTCGAGCGAGCAGAGCGCACCCGTCGTGGGCCGTCGATCGAGCCCGAACGCGATGCCATGAATGTCGTCGATGAAGCCGTTTTGGTCGTCGTCGACGCCGTTCGGGCTCTCCGCAGGATTGGTCCAGAGCTGCGACGGATAGAGCGCGACATCGACGCCCGTGTCCCAGATTCCGACCACGACCGGCTTCGCAGGCGCAGACGCGGGAAGCTCGGCAACTCGTTCGGCCCACTTGCTTGCGGCCACCGCAGCCCCAGCGTTCGCGTCAATGATCTCGCCGGCGACGGCGGCCATGTGGGGAAGCAGGGGCAAGGCGAGGTCGAGCGTCTGCTTACCCGCGAGCAGGCCTTGAGCCAACGCCTGGTCTGCCTTGCCGTCCGCACTGGCGATGAGCGGGTCGAGGCCCGCGGCAAACGACGACTCGATCAGTCCCCTGGTGACCATCTTGGCCTGGTTTCGGATGCCGATGAGCGCGTCCTTGCTCAGTTCATAAGGCTGCGCGGTCCAGCGCTGCTTGTACACCTCTTTGAACTTGGCGATGTACTCCGGGCTTGACGGGTCTGTGGACACAGCCTCGGCCGCGGCGACCGCCCGAATCGTGTGGCCGCGCCGCGCGCGTGCATCCGCCTTGGTCTCGAGCGCGCCTGCGCGGTCGGACCATTCGATCGCGCGGTTGAGGTCCCCCTTGACGTGGAATGCCGTCGAGAGAAGGTCGTAGTAGGCCTGCAGCGTCGACGGATCGGTGATGTCGTACTTCTCGAGATCGCTGAGCGCATTCGCGATGAGTTGATCGACGATCGGATCGAATCGCGCGGGATCGGAGAGGATCTCGATGGCTTTGCCTGTGATCGCGTAGGTGTGGCGGGGAAGGTCATCGGCGGTATTGACCTTGATCTTCCCGCTTGGTGGCGAAGTCGGTGCGGCGGTCGCCGCTTGAACGGCTGGGCCTTCAGCCTGGACGGCAAGTGCGAGCGGAGCCGCGAGGGCCAGTGCGGCCGTGGCGGCGAGGAGCGACGAGGTGGGGCGTGGCATCGGAGTGAGCATGGCGGGTGCTTGTGGGGAGGAGTGTGCCATTGTTTTCACGCCGTAAGAGACATTGGTTGCGAATATATAAGAAAAGACAACAAGAAGCCCGCGCAAGGAGCGAGAAGCGCGTGCTCGGGCGTCGGTGGCCGGCCGCGGGATCGGTGCATGGCCGGGTCGCCGCCCCAAACTCGGGCGGGAACCGCGGGCTACTCCTCAGATTCGATGCGATCGACGATCCCGTCCGCGCCGTAGTGCACCGTCAGCCCGCGGTACGACACGAACTCGAACTGTCCGCGGTCATCTCGCACGAACCCAGAGGTGGAACTGCGACTGCGAACACCGAGCTCGCGTTCAACGGACTGGATCGGTTGGCCCACGAGATGCTGGTAGTCCGATGCGGAGAGTCGTGGCGAAGGCCAGAGCGCGACGGCGATGAGAAGGAGCGGCACGATTCCCTGGCCACCCGCGATCACCCAGCGGCGCCGCCGCAGCGCCACGACGATCCCGGTGATCAGCGCGCCCGCATACGCGGCCATGCACAAGACCCCGTGCTCAAACGACAACCCGAACCGACCCGGCTTGTCGAAGCCAATGTCCCCGAACGCGAGCACCGCGAGGGTAATGACTTGGATCGCGATGCACGCTGCAAGCATCTGAAGGAGGTCCGATTCGGTGGGTCGGGGGTGGTCACAAGCCAGTGCCGCGCCGCGTCCTCGCGGGAGCGTATCTGCACCCGCGTGTCCCCGCTTGCGTCCGTGAGCGCCACCAAACCCGCAAGTCGGTCACGCCCTGTGTCCATGCTCGCGCGCCTGCGCCAGCCACTTCTCGCGCTGCTCGGGCGTGCTCGTCTTCACTGTGCCGAAGTTTGAGATTCTCACCGGCTTCACCCCGCTGAACCCGAGGATGGTGTGCTTCATCTGCTTGTGCCCAGGCATGCCCGAAACCCAGCGGTAGTACCACGGCGGCGTGTCCATCGTCACGAGCAGGTGCGCCGAGCGCCCCGCGAGGAGGCGATCCCAGAACACCGAGCCATCTCGAAACTTAAACGCGAAGCCCGGCAGGAAGACGCGATCGATGAAGCCCTTCAAGAGGGCGGGCATCGCGCCCCACCAGAGCGGGTAGACGAAGACGAGGTGCTCGGCCCAGGTGATCGCCGCCTGCGCGGCGACGAGGTCGGGCTCGAGCGGCTGCACGGCGGCGTACCCGTTGTGCAGAATCGGATCGAACGAAAGCGAACCGAGCGAGATCACCCGAACCTCGTGCCCGCCCGCCTTCGCGCCCTCGGCGTACGCGTCGGCAAGCGCGCCGCAGAAGCTCGCGGTGCGAGGATGACCGAGGATGACGAGG
>JBIKTI010000287.1:0-4187 GCA_044348205.1 Phycisphaerales bacterium
GCGCGAGCATGACGCCGTCGAGGGCCCCGTGCAGGATGCCGTGCGACATTCCGCCCCCCGCGGCGGCCGTCGAGGACTCGAGCGCGATGATCACGGCATGCGTGAGCAGGTGGAAGAGCCCGACGCCGAGCATCGTGCCTCCGACGAAACTGAGCGCGAACTGCAGCCGTCGATGCGACAGCCTGAGGCTCGCGGCCAACGCGCCGCCCGCAAGCGACGCGATGCCGACGAGCGTGCAGTAGATGACGAGCAGCCATGCGGGCGAGAGGGAGCCCTCAGCTTCGGCTTGGTGAGCGAGAATCGGGTGGAAGTCCATCGGGGCGGAGAGGATAGCCGACCCGCCTCGAGATGGGCCGCAGCCGCGGCCACACGCTTTCCAAGCACCAAAGGGAGCGGCCGCAGCCGCGACCGCTCCAAACACAGGCGGCTGCCGCAGCAGCCGCCGCTCAAACGACAACTCCACTTGAAACGCCACGGCCCGCTTTCGCGGGCCGTGGTTTCAAGTGGAGTGGATGAGGATCGAACTCACAACCTCCTCGATGCGACCGAGGCGCTCTCCCAATTGAGCTACCACCCCATGGGAGGGTCGGGATTGTAGCAAGCTCCATCGACGCTGCAAAGGGGTGGGAAACGGCTCTTTTTGCGGTGCCGCCCTTCTCGCGGACGCCCGTCTCAGTTCTACTCTGCGCGCCCGTGGCCGAGATCCCAGCCATCTTCGAGACCGCCAATCCCCTCGACACGAGCTGGGCCGACCCGACGAAGAACCCCCACTTCGCCACGCCCGCCATGCGGCAGTTCGCGCGGTTCAAGCAGGCGCACCCCGACTGCATCCTCTTCTTCCGACTCGGCGACTTCTACGAGATGTTCGGGCGCGATGCCGTGCTCGTCCACAAGCTGCTGTCGATCACGCTGACCGAGCGCACGAAGGGCCTGCCGATGGCGGGCGTGCCGTTCCATTCCGCCGAGGGCTACATCAGGCGCCTCGTTGCCATGGGCCACCGCGTCGCGGTGTGCGAGCAGATGCAGGACCCGAAGGATGCGAAGGGTGTCATCGAGCGCGCTGTGACGCGCGTGCTGACCCCTGGCACGCTCGTCGACGAGACGCTGCTCGAGGCGGGCAGCGCGAACCGCGTGGTCGCGATCTCGATCGACGGCGCAGAGGCGCATCTCGCTGCGATCGAGGTCTCGACGGGCGCGTTCACCGTGCACGCATGCCCGGTCGCGCTGCTCGGCGACGAGATCGCGCGCCTCGCGCCGAGCGAGATCGTGCACCCTGAGGAGCGCGATGGCTCCGTGAACCCCGAGTTCACGCGGCTCGCCTCGCGCGGGCTCGCGCTCACCGCGCGGCAAGGCTGGTACTTCCGTGCGGAGGATGCCTACGACGCGCTGACCGCGCAGTTCGGCGTGCGCTCGCTCGAGGGCTTCGGCTTCGCGAAGGGCGACCCTTCGATCGCGGCCGCTGGCGCGATCCTCCGCTACGCGCTCGAGACGCAGGCGACCGACCAGACGACGGGCCGCATTCCGCACCTCCTGCCGCCGCGGCGCGTCGTGCGCGGCGAGCATCTCGGCGTCGACGCGACGACCCTGCGCGCACTCGAGATCGAGCGCACGCTGCGCACGGGCGCGACCGAGGGAAGCCTTCTCTCGATCTTCGACGGCACCGCGACCCCGATGGGCCGTCGCCTCGTGCGCGACTGGCTGTGCTATCCGCTTGCGACGAAGAAGGCGATCGACGCGCGCCTCGACCGCGTGGCGGCGCTCGCGGCCGACGAGCGCTTTGCGGACGCCGTGCTCGCGCAGCTCGGCGAACTCCAGGATGTCGCCCGCATCGCTGGGCGCGCTGCGCTCGGCCGCGCGACGCCGCGCGACTTCCTCGCGCTCGCGCGCTCGCTCGCCGCGATCCGTCCGCTCTCCGACACGCTCGCGCCGAGCGCCGCGTTCGCGGCCGACTGCGCGGAGCTTGCGCGCGTGGCGCCAGCGCTCGCGCCGCTCGCAGAGCACCTCGCGCGCGCCATCAGGCGCGACGCGCCCACGCATCTCCGCGAAGGCGGCGTGTTCGCAGACGGCCACGACCTCGAGCTCGACGAGACGCGCCTCCTCCAGCGCGACTCGAGCGCGTGGCTCGCGAAGTACCAGGAGGAGCTCGTCGCCTCGACGGGCATCGCCTCTCTCAAGGTGGGCTTCAACTCGGTGTTCGGCTACTACATCGAGCTTTCCGCCGCGAACAGCGCGAAGGCGCCCTCGACCTTCACCCGCAAGCAGACGCTGCGCAACGCGGAGCGCTACATCACGCCCGAACTCAAGGAGTTCGAGGAGAAGGTGCTGCGCGCCGATGCGCGGGCCGTCGAGCGCGAGAAGGAGCTGTGGACGCGGCTCCTCGCGGAGGTCGCGTCTCACCTCGCTGGAATCGTCGCATTCGGCGAGCGCGCGGGTGAGCTCGACGCGCTCTCGTGCCTTGCGGGCATCGCGCGGCGCCAGCGCTGGACACGGCCCTCGATCGCGACGACGCCAGGCATCGCGATCGAAGGCGGGCGCCACCCTGTGCTCGACCGCACGCTCGCATCGAGCTTCGTGCCGAACGACACGCGGCTTGGCGGACCCCCGGGCGGCGCGGCCGATGCCTCCCCCACCCTCGCGCTCATCACGGGCCCGAACATGGCGGGCAAGAGCACCTACATCCGCCAGGTCGCTCTCATCGCGCTCCTTGCGCATGTCGGCAGCTTCGTGCCCGCCGCAAAGGCCGAGATCGGCGTCCTCGACGCGATCCTGACGCGCATCGGCAGCGCCGACGAGATCCACTCGGGCCAGTCGACCTTCATGGTCGAGATGACCGAGACGGCGAACATCCTGCACCACGCGACCGCGCGAAGCCTCGTCGTCCTCGACGAGATCGGTCGCGGTACCAGCACGCTCGACGGCCTGAGCCTCGCGTGGGCGATCACCGAGACGCTCGCCTCGCGCGGCGCCTGCACGCTGTTCGCGACGCACTACCACGAGCTCACGCAGCTCGCCGACACGCTGCAGCGCGTCACGAACCTGCATGTCTCTGTGCGCGAGTGGAACGACGAGGTCGTGTTCCTTCACAGGATCGTGCCGGGACGCACCGACCGCAGCTACGGCATTCATGTCGCGCGCCTCGCGGGCCTGCCGCGCGAGACGGTCGCGCGGGCGAAGGAAGTGCTCGAGCTCCTCGGAACGGTCGAGGTCGCCGACGCGCTCTCAGGCCGCGTGCAGAAGGTGGTTGCGGCTCCACGGAAGGCACCGCAACTCTCGCTCTTCACCGAGTACGCGGAGCACCCCGCCGTCGAGGGACTGCGCAAGGTCGATCTCGACACGCTGACCCCGCTCGCCGCGTTCGACCTCCTGCGCAGGCTCGCCGACGCAGCGCGCGGCTCGTGAAGCGACCAACCAGCCCGCCTGCCTGGACGGACTCCTCGTGTCCATACGCGGAGTCAAGTTTTCCTTGACGGTCGCCGCGCGGAGTGTTTCAATAAGACTCATGTCACTTGCGCGCACGTCCCTCAACTTCATTTCGGCAGTCTTTCTCTCCTTCGCGACAGCTGGCCCCTCCATCGGAGCGCCCGTCGTCGCAGGGAACGCGGCGGAGGGAGACGATCTCTTCAGCGGATTCCACATCACCCGCGCACCTGCTGTGATCGATGCGCAGGAGGTGCTGGTGTACCGCCTCTTCGCGCGCTTCAACGAAACCCTCGCCTGCGACGGCGTGAAGCAGTTCCGAATCGTGAGCGGGTCGCCCGTCTTCTTCCACAAGGACTTCGCGTCCGATCTCGAGTTCTCGACCAAAGCGGGCAGCTGGAGCCCGCAGCACCTGCCCGCATCGAGCGCAGCGACCGACTCCTACCTCACCATCGGGACGGGCGTCGGGCCCTCGCAAGGGCCGACGATGTCCTACGAGGGATTCGCGGACAGCTCGCCCGTCGTCGCGCAGCCTCCGCTTCCCTCGGTCACGGCCTTCGTCAGCTGGACGCGACAACAGGGACCGCTTGTCCTCGGCGACGCGGAGGGACTCGTCCTGCTCGGCCAGTTCGTGGTCGCGCCTGACACCGTCTTCCGCGCGGCCGTGACGGTCGCCTTCCGCTATCCCACCGCGTTTCCCGAACAGTTCGTCGCGTTCGGGGAAGCCGTCTTCTCGCCGAGCGACTACGACGAATGCCCCGACGACCCCG
>JBIKTI010000288.1:0-4170 GCA_044348205.1 Phycisphaerales bacterium
TCGCGGGCGTCGAGGGCGAGTTCGGCGCGAAGCTCATCGTGTGGCTGTTCGCCATGCGCGCGCTCATGATCGTCACCTCGCTCCTGTCCTACTTCATCAACGAGGCGATCTCGAAGGCGAAGTATGGGACGGCGAGGGACTTCCACGAGGAGGCTCCGCTCACCTGGCTCGTGTGGATCACCTCGATTCTCTCGATCGTGGTCACCTTCGCGGCGAGCTACTTCCTCCTCGCCGGGATCAAGGTGGGCGACACCGAGATGCCGAACCTGTGGTGGGCTCTCAGCGTCATCATCAGCTGCGGCACCGTCGCGGGCGCCGTGATCCCCGAGTTCACCAAGGTCTTCACATCGACGACCTCGGGCCATGTCAAGGAAGTCGTCACGGCGTCCGCACAGGGCGGCGCGTCGCTTAACATCCTCTCTGGCTTCGTCGCAGGCAACTTCTCCGCGTTCTGGAAGGGTCTCGTCATCGCGGGCCTGATGGGCATCGGCTGGTGGGCGTCGACCCTCTCTGGCGCGGATGAAGTGATCGCGAAGACCTACACCTTCGCTGGCCCGATCTTCGCGTTCGGCCTCATCGCGTTCGGCTTCCTCGGCATGGGTCCCGTCACCATCGCGGTCGACAGCTTCGGCCCGGTGACCGACAACGCCCAGTCGGTCTACGAGCTCTCGCGCATCGAGGCGCAGCCCGGCATCAAGGAGGAGATCAAGCGCGACTTCGGGTTCGACCCCGACTTCGAGACCGCAAAGCACACCCTTGAGAAGGCCGACGGCGCAGGCAACACCTTCAAGGCCACCGCGAAGCCCGTGCTCATCGGCACGGCCGTCGTTGGCGCGACCACGATGGTGTTCAGCATCATCCTCGAGTTGATCAAGGCGAACAGCCAGAAGCTGACCGGCCTCGCTCCCGAGGTCGCGATTGCCGAGGCGTCGAAGGCCGTCGTCGAGAAGCTCTCGATCGTCGAGCCCGCGATCCTCCTCGGCCTCCTCATCGGTGGTTCGGTGATCTACTGGTTCACGGGCGCGGCCACCCAGGCCGTCGTCACGGGCGCCTACGGCGCGGTGGTCTTCATCAAGAAGAACATCAACCTCGACAAGGCCGAGGCCAGCATCGAGGACGCAAAGGAAGTCGTCCGCATCTGCACGGTGTATGCGCAGAAGGGCATGACCAACATCTTCATGGTGGTCTTCTTCTTCGCGCTGGGCCTGCCGTTCTTCGATCCGTACTTCTTCGTCGGCTACCTCATCGCGATCTCGTTCTTCGGCCTCTTCCAGGCCATCTTCATGGCGAACGCAGGCGGCGCCTGGGACAACGCCAAGAAGATCGTCGAGGTCGAGATGCGCATGAAGGGCACCGACCTGCACGCAGCGACCGTCGTCGGCGACACCGTTGGCGATCCGTTCAAGGACACCTCGTCGGTGGCGCTCAACCCGGTCATCAAGTTCACGACTCTCTTCGGCCTGCTGGCCGTCGCGATCGCGATCAAGATGGAGGACAGCGACCTCCGCATCCCGATCGGCATCGCGTGCTCGCTGATCGCCTGCTTCTTCGTGTGGCGCAGCTTCTACGGCATGCGCATCCCCGTCGACGCGAAGGCGAAGTGATCGTCATCCTCCGTTGAACCACGACGGGCCGTCCGAAAGGGCGGCCCGTTTCAATTCACGCATCGAGCGACAGCGACGCGTGCACGAGCCCTGCCTCGCGCGCCAGCTCGAGGAACCTGCGGCTCGGGGGCGCGACCGCGTCCACGCGGCCGCCCGACGGATGCTCGAACACGAGACGCCACGCGTGGAGCCCGAGCGTGCGGTCGTCGGACTTGCCCGTCGGGTTCACGCGCGCGCCCGCTGAGTAGAGCGGATCTCCCGCAACGGGAAACCCGAGATGGGCCATGTGCACGCGGATCTGGTGAAGCCGGCCACTGTGGGGCTTGCACGCGACGAGGCTGTGCGTCGTGCTGGTTGCCAGGGCCTCGATCTCGGTGCGTGCAGGCTTTCCTTCCTTGGCCACGACGCTCACGAGGCGAGTGCCCTCGTTCGAGGGGACACGCCGTTCCTCGAGATTACGGTCCACGGTCTGCGAGCCCGCTCGCATGCGTCCCTTGACGATGGCGAGGTAGGTCTTGTCGACGGAACGCGCTTCGAACTGGGCGCGGACATGGTCGTAGGCCTCGGGGTCGAGCGCGACCGCCACGCAGCCGCTCGTCTGGCGGTCGAGTCTGTGGAGGAGCCCATAGTCGCGGCGCTCGCCAAGCTGCAGCAGTTTGCCGCCGAAACGGGACACGAGGGCGTTCAGCAGGCTGTCGGTGGCGTGGGACTTCCCTGGCTCGGTCACGAGGCCAGGCGCCTTGTTCGCGACGGCGATGCGTCCGTCCTCATGCACGAGTTCGAGCCTGATGCGGGGATTCGGTGTCGGTTGCGGCACGCCCGCACTCTACCGTTCACGCGCCGCGCGGTACGATCGCGCCATGCGCACCCTCGGCGTCAACTCCCGTCTGAAGCCCTTCGGAGCAACCATCTTCGCTGAGATGACCGCGCTCGCGGTGAAGCACGGGGCCGTCAACCTCGGACAGGGCGCTCCCGACTTCGACGGTCCTGAGTTCGTGAAGGAGGCGGCCGTCAAGGCGATCCGCGACGGACGAGGCCAGTACGCTCGCATGACAGGCCTGCCCGAGCTCACGAAGGCGGTCGTCGATCGGTTCGCGAGGACAAGCGGCCTCGCACGGGACCCCGAGCGCGATGTGGTCGTCACCTGTGGCGCAACAGAGGCGATCCTCGACTGCATGCTCGGGCTCCTCGAGCCCGGCGACGAGGTCGTGCTCTTCGAGCCGTTCTACGACTCGTATCTCGCGAGCGTGGCGATGGCGGGGGGCGTCGCGAGGATCGTGACGCTGCGCGCCCCCGATTTCCGCATCGAGGAGGAGGCGCTGCGCGCGGCGATCGGTCCACGGACGCGGATGATCCTCGTCAACAGTCCGCACAATCCGAGCGGGCGTGTGCTCGACGACGCCGAGCGCGCGGCCGTTGTGCGGGTTGCGCTCGAGCACGATCTCGTCGTCGTCAGCGACGAGGTGTACGAGGAGCTGTGGTACGGCGCCCCCCATCGCTCGCTCGCCATCGAGCCAGGCATGGAGGAGCGAACGGTCGTGCTGGGAAGCCTCGGCAAGAGCTTCAGCTTCACGGGCTGGAAGGTCGGCTGGGCGATCGCGCCCGCTCCGCTCGCGCAGGCCGTGCGCAGCGCACACCAGTTCGCGACCTTCTGCGCCCCGACCCCGCTTCAGGCGGCTGCTGCTGCGGCGCTTTCCGCGGACGACTCGTACTTCGAGGAGTTCCGCTCCGAGTATCGGGCGCGCCGCGACCGCATGGTTGAGGGCCTCCTCAAGTGTGGATTCCGATGCGAGCTCCCAGAGGGAAGCTACTTCGCGCTCGCGGACCACTCTGCGTTCGGCTTCGACGACGACTTCGCGTTCTGCCGCCATCTGGTCGAGCACGGGCGCGTGGCGGCGATTCCGCCGGGCGCCTTCTATGTGAACCGTCAGCACGCGAAGCCGCTCGTGCGCTTCGCGTTCTGCAAGCGGATGGAGACGATCGATGCCGCGCTGGTGAGGCTCAAGGACTACGCGGAGCGCTTCCTCGGTGCGGCGTCGAGGCGCGACGCCTGATCGGTGCGGCCGTGCATGTGCGCGCGGCATGACTGCAGGGGGTGAGCATGCCATCGCCATTCGAACCATCGCCCATCTCCGCGTGGATCGAGCCGAGGCGCCTCGAGCGCGCCATGCGCGTGCTCGCGGACCCGCGGCTTCAGCCTGTTCGCGTCGGCAGCCCCGATGCGGCCACGCGGCGCGCACTGGCCGAGCGATTTGGCGCCGAGCCGTTCGACGACCTGAGGCGGCTTGCCCTGCAGTCCGAGTCCGCGCTCTGGATCGATCGCGGAGCGCCGCTCGACGAGGCAGATGTCCCCGCGCTCGGAACCGAGGACATCGGGCTCGTGGCGGGGGCCTGCAGCCTTTCCTTCCTGCTGTCGGTGGCCCAGTGCGTCACCGCTCCGAGCTTTCGGCGCATGGCGGTCGGCCGCACGCTGCTCAGCATCGTCGAGGCGTTTGGTCGGGTCGAGGTCTTCCAGGCGACGGTCGCGGTGCCTGATGAGGATCGGATCGGTGAAGGCCTGCGGCTT
>JBIKTI010000289.1:0-4161 GCA_044348205.1 Phycisphaerales bacterium
TGCGGCAGTCGGAGCAGGAAGTGCTCGACCGGCAGTTCGAGGAGGGGCGGTTGGCGCGCACGCTCGCGGTGCTCGAGGCGGGGCCGCTCGTCGTGCGCGAGACGGCGCGGCCGACGCCCCTCGCGCTGCCGCTCGTCGCCGACCGGCTCGGGACGACGCTGTCGACCGAGGGCGTGCTCGCGCGATTGCGCGCGATTCTTGCGGTCGACTCGGCCTGACGGCGCGGTATCCTGCGCGCGTGCCGAGCGCCGCGATCACGATCGATGGAATCGAGATGGACCTCATGCCCGAGCGCGCGCTCTTCCTGCGCGCCGCGCGGGCGCTGGTGGTCGCGGATCTCCATGTCGGAAAGAGCGAGTCGTACCGGCGCTTCGGCGTGCCGAGCGCAGACGGGATCGACGAGGAGCTGCTCGTGCGGCTGTCGCGTGCCGCGATGCGCGCGGGCGCGAAGGTGATCGTCGTGGTGGGGGATCTCACGCACTCGGCGGTCGGGATCGGCGAAGTGGAGATGCAGCGGTTTGCGGAGTTCCGCGAGCGTTGCTCGCTGCCGATTCGCCTGGTCGAGGGAAACCACGACCGCGGCGTCGGCACGCTGCCCCCGGAGTGGATGGTCGATCGCGTGCGAGGGGCGTTCACGCTTGGCGGTGTGCGCTTCGAGCATGAGCCGCCGCCCGCGGCCGCGGAGCTCTGGACGCTGTCGGGGCATCTGCATCCGATGCTGTCGGTGGCGCGCGGCACCCGCAGCGTCGAGGCGCCTGCGTTCGTCGTCGACCGCGCGCGTCGGACGCTCGTGCTGCCTGCGTTCTCGAAGTTCACGCGCGGCGTGCGGTACGAGCCGCACGCGGGCGTCGAGCTCTACGCGATCGCCGAGAGCGAGGTCGTCGGGCCGATCGGGGCTGCGGCATGATTCTGCGCAGGCTGTCGCGTGCGGCGGGACTTGCGATGATCTTCGTGGGGATGTTCGCAGTCGCGGTTCTGCTCGCGCCGATCGCGCTTGCGCCGATGATGTTCGAGGAGCGTGGGTTTCTCGGGGTGTATGGACGCTTCCTCGCTGGGCTCGTGTCCGCCGACTCGATGACGCGCGCAGATGTCTGGATCACGCTCGCAGTCATGGCCGCGTGGGCGGGGACGCAGGTCGCCTTCCTCTCTCCGCTCGTGGGGCCGCCGAGGGTCGAGTCGCAGGGGAGGTCGATTGTCCCGAGCGTGGTCGTGGCCGCGCTGCTCGGTTCGCTCGGCTGCGCGCTGCTGTGGGTCGCGGTGATCGAGGGAATCTATGCCTTCGTGAGCGACGGCACCGATGCGTTCAACATTCGCTACGGGATCGTCGTGGGATCGGGATATCTCACGGCGCTCGGAGTCTGGATCGCAGGCGGATTCATGTGGTACCTGCTGCTCTCGCGTGCAGGGAGCCTGCGGAACCCGGCGGGGCTTGATCGCCTCGTGCGCTGGTTGTTCGCGGGGACCTGCGTGGAGATGCTGCTTGGCGTGGTGTGCTACCTGACGGTGCGGAAAAAGACGGATTGCTACTGCGCGATGGCGTCGTTCTGGAACCTCGTGTTCGGGACGGCGATGCTCCTGTGGATGTGCGGACCGTGGGCTGTGCTTCTGGTGACGCGGCAGGAGCGTCTGTCGTGGGCGCGCGGCGCGTGCGCGCAGTGCGGCTATCTGCGTCGGACGGACGCCGCGGTCTGCACCGAGTGCGGTGCCAGGCACGCGCAGTCCGGTGTACGGCGCTGAACGGCACTGGCTGGCGCGTGCCAGCACTCTTTCGCGTCAGGGCTTGCGGCGGGTTTCCGTCTGCAGCACCACCATCGTCGCGTAGCTGCCGCTCGAGCGCATCAGTTCGTCGTGCGTGCCGCGCTCGACCACGCGGCCGTCCTCCATCACGAGGATGAGGTCGGCCTCCTGGATCGTGCTGAGGCGATGCGCGATCACGAAGCTCGTGCGGCCCTTCAAGATCTCGCCGAGCGCGCCCTGGATGTGGCGCTCGCTCTCTGTGTCGAGGTTGCTCGTCGCCTCGTCGAGGATCAGGATCCGCGGATCCGCGAGCACCGCGCGCGCAAGCGCCAGGCGCTGCCGCTCGCCGCCCGACAGCTTCACGCCGCGCTCGCCGATGCGCGTGTCGTACTTCGCGTCGAGCTTCTCGATGAACACATCCGCGCGCGCCACGCTCGCCGCGCGTGCGATGTCCGCGTCGCTCGCGCCGGGCCTCGCGTACGCGATGTTCTCGCGGATCGTGCCGTCGAAGAGGAACACATCCTGCTCGACGATGCCGAGCAGCCGTCGGTACGACGCAAGCGCGATGTCGCGCAGGTCGTGCCCGTCGAGCGTGACGCGCCCTTCGGTCGGATCATGGAAGCGCGCCACGAGGTTCGAAAGCGTCGTCTTGCCAGCGCCCGAATGGCCGACGAGCGCGACCATCGTGCCCGCGGGCGCATCGAACGAGACATCGGCAAGCACGGGGCGGTCGGACGCCGGATAGCGGAACGCCACGCCCTCGAAGCGCACATCGCCGCGTACGGCTGCAGGGTCGAGCCGAACCGTCGCGCGCGCGGCGGTCTCCGCGAACTCGTCCTTCTCCTCGAGGAGATCGAGCGTGCGGTCGAGGCTCGCGAGCCCCGTCTGCAGGCTCGTCGCCGTGTTCGCCAGCACCTCGAGCGGCCCGAGGAGGAGCGTGAGATAGGTGAGGAACATCACGAGGTCGCCCGCCGTGAGGTTGCCTTCGACGACCTGGTTGCCGCCGTACCAGAGGAGCGCCGCGGCGGCGGTGGGGATGAAGAGTTCCCACGCGATCTCGACGCCGCGCGACCACCACCAGACGAGGATCTCGGTGCGCGCCTGCAGGTTCGTGCCGCGGGCGAAGCGGCCCGTCTCTGCTTCTTCGCGGGCAAACCCGCGCACGACGCGGATGCCGCTGAAGCTCTCGGCGGCGTGGCCGTCGATCTCGTCGCGCAGCTTCTTGAGATCGCGGAACACCGGGCGGATGCGCCCGATCCACACCTTGTGGCTGAACCACACCATCGGCAGGAGCACGACCGCGCCGACGAGGAGGCGCCAGTCCGTGAACGCGAGGATGACGAGGCTGCCGATGAGCTGGATACAAGCGCGGAACGGGTTGTAGAGCAGGCCGAACAGCAGTTCGCCTGCGGCGCCTGCGTCTTCGCGCAACAGGCTCGAGACGCCGCCCGCCTTGAGGTCCTGGACGCGCGAGAGCGGCAGGTGGATCGCCTTCGCGAACGCGCGTCGCCTGAGCGCGACCTGCAGCCGCTTCGCGACGATCGTTGCGCGGTTTCTGCCGACCACGCCGAGCGACACCTTCACGACGATCGTGCCGAGCGTGAGGATCGCGATCCATGCGAGCAGCGCAGTGGGCGAGCCGAGGTCGACCCACGACGGCGCCGCATCCGAAAGCCATGCCGGCAGCGGCACGCTGCCGAACACGCTGTCGATCGCGAGCTTGATGCCGTAGGGCGGGACGAGCGCAAGCGCCGTGGTGACGGCGAGGGTTCCGAACGCGACGGCAAGCGCCGCGCGATACGGCCCGAGCAGCCCGAGATACGCGCGGAAGAGCGCGCCGAACGAGCGCGTGCGCTGGCCCTTCGGCTTCGCGGGCTTGCCGCTCGCGCTCCCTGACTTGTCCTTCGCGCGCTTCACGAGCTCCGCGCGGTAGTCGCGGAATCGCTGGCGGCTTGATCCTGCGCGCGGCGCCGCATCGTGGCGGATCTCGTTCAAGGGCGTTGCTCCGTCTGCGCCGTCTGCGCCGCCGAAGCGGGCTTCGCTGCGGGAATCCCGAGCGAAACGGGCTTCGCGGAGCCATCTTCCGCGATGTACCTGCGCGCGCGAATCTTCTCGTTGCCAAGCTGCCCGCATGCGGCCATCACATTGCGGCCCTTGGTGCCGCGGCGCTTGGTGAACTGCCCATTCGCGACCGCGCGCGCCATGAAGCGCTCCACCGAGAGCTCGTCGGGCGCGGGCCACGGTGAGTTGCGGCGCGGGTTGTAGGGGATCACATTGAGCGAGCAGCGGATCTCGCGCAGGAACGCGCAGACCTCGTCGCAGTGGGCGTCGGAATCGTTGACGCCTGGAATCAGCACATACTCGACGCAGAACGCGGCCTGCGAGTAGCGGGGGAACTCGAGCAGCGCGCGCTTGAGCTCGGAC
>JBIKTI010000035.1:0-12196 GCA_044348205.1 Phycisphaerales bacterium
AGCGCTCAAACACGCACCAGAGGCCGCCCCGCGGCCGTAGCACCAGAGCGAGCCGCCGCAGCGGCGAGCGCTCAAACACGCACCAGAGGCCGCCCCGCGGCCGTAGCAACAGAGCGAGCCGCCGCAGCGGCGAGCGCTCAAACTACGCCCTGAACAGCACTGTCCCCGACGAATCGCGGATCTCGACCGTCCCACGACGGGCGAGTTCGACGGGCATCTCGCAGATCTTGCCGAAGCCCGCAGCTGCGAGGAAGTGATGGGAATGCGAAAGACCGCTCTCAGTGTCGCGCACGACGATCTCAAGCGTGTCGCCAGGGGTGAAGCCGAAGCCGAGCACAGCCACGCGTCCGCTCTCCGCATCGATGTAGACCGAACCGCAACCCGTCGCGCCCGGCGACGCGGCCACGAGCACGCGATGTTCGGCCGCTGCGAAGTCGAAGCCCGCCAGATCGGCGGCAAGCGCACGCATGTCCGAGTCGATGGCCTCGCCGACCGTGAAGCGCGCGAGCTTCTCGCTCACATCGACATACCTCCAGTTGAACAGGAGGGACACGCTCAGCGCGGTGAGGAGGATGAACGCTGCGACCCGCCAGTAGGGCTGACGCACGGCCTGCATGCGGTCGCGCTCGCGCGAGATCCCGTCGATGATCGATCGCACCTCGTCGAAGGAGAAGCGATCGCCCTGCTTGCCGCCACGACCGCCTTCGCGGGGCCCGATCGTCGCGATGGGAGCCGCTGCGCGCGACTCTTCCTCGGACGCGTGCACAACGCGGGCGATGGTGCGGAGACGAAGGGAATCGGATGGAAGTTCCGCGCTGCGGAGAAGCGGGTTCGTCGCCATGCGCTCCTGGAGCGCGCGCACTTCCGCCTGCACGGACGGCGGCGCAGACTCGAAGAGCCGCTCCAGCCGCGCAGATGCCACGGGATCCTCGTCCGCGTCGACAAGCGCAAGCGCCTCGAGTTCCGCAAGCTGGATGAGTTCAGCACGGTCGCGATCGGTCCAAGAAGCATCTCCGAACGCGGCGCCCGCGCTTGGGTCGGCCCCCGCAACCTGAGGATCCCGAGTTGCCTGAGGATCCCGAGTTGAAGGAGTCTCCCTCCGAGACGGTCCGCGCGCCGACGCGTCGCCGTCGTTGAGCTTCCAATCAGACATCACGCACAACCCCTGCGAAAGGCGACCGTTCCGAATGGCCTGCGGCGAACGGACGCCGCGACCGGAGGAAGATGAGGCCCTCCAAACCCTGCGATTCCGCTGTACGCCAGGCGTGGACGAGCGGTTGCATCCTTGCAAAGCGATTCGGCCGCTTCGAAGCCCGATCGGGCGCCCTCGGAACCCCTGCTGAACGCCTGCTTCACGCGCGCCCCCCGCTGCGCTCCGCGCCGTTCCCGCCGTCGAGCCCCTCGAGTTCGCGCAGCCGGGCCAATCCACGGCTGAGCGCGCTCTTCACAGTGCCAAGGGGCGCGTCGAGCTGACCCGCGATCTCACGCAGGCTGAAGCCCTGCAGGTACGCCCTCTCGATGACGGTCCGCTGCAGCTCGGGCAGCCGAGCGAGTTGGCGGATGAGCCGTTCGCGGCTCTCATCGCTCTCGCCTTCGCTTGGAACGCCGACTCCTCCGCCGCCTCGACGGATGGTGTCGGTGTCCATGCGCGTCTCGTCGAAGGCCATCCGGTCGGGCCGCACGGCCTGGCGCCTGAGCCTGTCGATGAGGTGGCGCCGCGTGATCAGCATGACCCAGGTGACCAGCTTGGCACGATTGGGGTCGAACCGGTCCGCCGTCCTCCAGAGCCTGACGAACACCTCCTGCACGGCATCGTCCGTCTCGCTGCGCAAGCCAAGGACCTGCCGCGCGGTCTGGTAGACAAGCACCCCGAAACGGGCGTAGAGCTCCTCGATCGCCGCCTCGTCTGAGGCCGCGACGCGCTGCATGAGCTGCCAGTCGATGTGCTCCTGGCTCACCAAGGAGGAGTACTCCGCGGAAAATCTAACGCGGAACGGTCGGAAATCCAGACCAAAACCTTTAAACCAACCAGTTCGGGGGTATTCTGCCCAAGTCTTTGAGGCTCGCCCCCCGATGGTTTGTGGTGCGCGCTGACGGCAATTGAGGGAACCAGACGCAGAACCGCTCAGGCTCTCGGCCAAGTCCGGGGCCTCGACCGAGTCCGAGATCAGAGCACGCGCCCACTGAACAGAGGTCGATCTTTGAGTCCGAAGGACGGCGGCCCCAAGCCCCCAGTCCGGCGCAAGGGGTTCCCTTGCCGCGCAGCACCGCGAGACGCCAAGGAACAGATGCAATCCTCAAAGCCACCACGCACCGATCGCGTGCACCTGAGCAATCCGCTCGGGGTGAGGGATCCCTTCCCGTCGGCTTTGGGGGCTGCGGCGCGGGCGAGTCGCCCGATGAACGCGCGGGCCGCTGCCCTTCGCGCATTCACGATCCTTGAACTCCTCGTCGTCATCTCGATTGCATCGATCCTGACCGCGATCCTCATGCCGACCCTCGCGCGGGTCCGCGAGGCCGCGGAGCGCGTGCAGTGCGCCAGCAACCTCCGCCAGATCGGCTGCGCGCTGATCGACTACGGCGACGACCACCGCGACCGCCTCCCGAGCCTCGAGGTGGTGCAGACCACCCAATTCATGCCCTCGCCCAAGTTCGCAGAGGCCATGGCGCTGACCGACCAGCAGGGCGGCGGAGCGGACGGGCTCGGGCGGCTCTTGCTTGGACCCACGACTGGCGCGTATCTCAGCACCCCCGCCGTCCTCTACTGCCCCTGCCACCGTGGAGACCATCCGTTCGAGCGCTACGAACGCGCGCTCACGAAGGTCGCCCCGCGCGAGGCGGACGCACCGATCTACTGCAACTACCACTACCGCGGCACCTTCGATCCCGTCACGCGAAGGCACATGCCGCGCCCCCTTCCGCCCGAGACCATCCTGGTCGTGGACGGGCTTCGCACCCGCTCCGACTTCAGCCATGTCGATGGAACCAACCGCCTCAAGGCGGACTGCTCCGTCGACTGGTACGCCGACACTGCGAACGCCATCTACCGCGCACTTCCCGTCGTGCCACCCATGGACGCGCCGCCCGATCTCTTCAGCGAGCTGTGGAAGCTGATCGACAACGGCGGTCGACCGCAGGGCGAGTCGTAGGCGCCTGCGACTGCGCTTCAATCCCGTCTAGGTTTCAATCTTGTCTAGGCTTCAATCCCGTCTAGGCTTCAATCCCGTCTAGGCTTCAATCCCGTCTAGGCACGAGGTCGACGACCTGCAGCCTGTGGCGCTTCGCGCCAGGGTCGATGATCTCCGACCGCGCGGGAGACCAGCGCCGTCCGACAAGCGCAAGATCGATCGCCCACAGGGCCATGGCACGGGGATAGGTTCCGCCCCATCCCGAACCCGCCGCGGCGAACGCCTCCGCGTAGCCCTCGCCGAAGCCGCGGAGGGACGCGCTTCCCCGCGTGATGTTGAAGTCGCCCACGATGACATCAGGCAATCCTCCGCGCTGCGCGCTCGTGGCTCCGCCATTCGACCGCTGCGCCGCAAGCGCGCCCGACACGGTGACGACGGTCTGCCAGCGTGACCGCCACGGATCGCTCGGAAGATCGATTGCCTCGATCGCCAATGGCCCGAACCGCGTGTCGACCTCGACGCGCGTCGCGTGCAGTCTGCCCTGCGCGAGCACGGGCCGAGCCTCGACGATGCCGATGCGCGAGGCGATGCAGAACCTGCCCGCCGTGCGGAGCTCGTAGCCCGCGGCCGTGAACCGCTGGACGCCGTCGCCCCACCACAGAAGCCCCGGATCCGTCACGACGACGACATCGGCGTCGAGCTCGAGGAGCAGAGTCGCCAGGCCTGGCGCAACCGCCGTGCTCTCCACATAGGACGCGTTCCAGTGGACGAGCCTCACGGCGTCCGCGGGCCGCGGCGAAGCGGGCCGCCACACACCGAGCAACGCGTGGACCGTGCAGGCGGCTGCGGCGGCGACCGCCCACCTGTTCGCGCGCAGTTCCCGTCGATCGACGCGTGCAGCGAGCGCGGTCAGTTCGAGGACGACCAGCCACACCAGCGCGCAGCCCGCGAGAAGCGGACGCGGAATCCACCAGGCCCACTGCATCGCCTGCACGCGGTCGGTCATCAGTTCGGAGACGGCGAACAGCGCGAGCGCCGCGAAGGCGGGCCATCTTGACCAGCGGAGGATGGTGGCGAGCCTGTTCAAGCGATGCGGGCCATGCGCGGAATGCGGTTCGGCGCGGCACGGTATCGGCTTGCGAGGCGCTCCGACTATCGTCCGATGCCCTCGGCCGCATCGCGCGCCGCGAGAACCGATGCGGCCGCAGGCCCGAGGCCGCGCGAGGCGCAGATCACGGCGTTGTTCGCATCGAGGCGACGCCCGCGGGAGCAGTCGATCGCGCGGCCGTCCGTGTCGCCGATCCACGCGCCGGCCTCCTGCGCGAGGAGGACGGCCCCCGCGTGGTCCCAGATGTACTTCCCAGGGCCATGGCCGCGGCGGCTGTAGGCGATGTCCGCCTCGTCGAGGAGGACGAGCCCGTACTTGGCCTGGCTGTCTGCATGGACGAGCCGCGCCTCGAAGCCCCCGGCCTCAGCGACCGCGCGCCGCGCGGCGGCCTGCGACTCGCCCGTCTGGACCGGCGCGACCACGCGCACCGCTGCGCCGCGCGCGGGCAGCTCGAGCGACGCGCGCAGTCGCATCGGCTCGCCCTCGTCGCCTGCATCGAGGGGATAGCTCCATGTGCCCGCGCCGCGCACGGCCGAGAGCAGAACGCCGCCCCGCAATGTCGGATAGCCGTTCGAGGCGAAGACAGGTTCGCCGTTGCGGAGAAGCGCGAGGCAGGGACACCAGTGATGGCCGTCGACGAACCCCTGCGTCCCGTCGATCGGGTCCAGCACCCACGCGTCGTCGACATCGCGCGTGGGGCGGTCGAAGGAGCCGACGCAGAGCAGGCGGTGGATGTCCGATTCATCGCCATCGAAGCCCCATTCGTGCAGGAGCGCACGGCAGTGCGCTTCCGCTGCGAGCTTTCCTCCGAGCGACTCGTTGTCCTCCTCGGCGATCACGGGGCGCACGCCGAACTCGCGCTCGAGGGCGTCGAGGATGAAGACTTGCAGCGCCACATCGACCGCCGTCACGATCGAACCGTCGTGCTTGCGGACGATCGCCTCTGGAGGCAGCGCGCGGCGCGCCGCCATCGCGAGGTTGGTCGCGTCGTGCATGATGTCGGCCGCGAGATCGAGCGCCTCGAGGTCGATTCGGTGCATGGGCGGAGCGTAGCAGCGGAAGGATCCGCGCGCGGTGCCATAGTGGCAGTCCGTGGCGCCCCCCAGCCACCTTTCGACTGCCAGAGACCGTGCGCGGGAGCCCGGGCGGCTGGCATCGGCTTTGCGTTCCACGCGGCCCCGACACGACGCCGTGGACGGGGCGAGCGACTCAGGCGCCCGACGAGCAACTCGTTCGGGCGGAAAGGAACCACACCATGTCCACCTCCACGCCCAGCGGCAACGGCAAGATCATCGGCATCGACCTCGGCACCACGAACTCGTGCGTGGCCATCATGGAAGGTGGCCAGCCCAAGGTGCTCATCAACGCCCAGGGCGCGCGCACGACCCCTTCCGTGGTCGCGTTCACGGACAAGGGCGAGCGGCTGGTCGGTCAGCCCGCGCGCCACCAGCAGGTCACCAACCCGAAGAACACCGTCTACTCGATCAAGCGCTTCATGGGCCGCCGCACGGACGAGGTCGCGAGCGAGCAGAAGATGGTGCCCTACGAGGTGATCGGGTCGGGCGACGAGCTCGTCAAGGTCGCGGTTCGCGGCAAGCAGTACACGCCGCCCGAGGTCAGCGCGATCGTGCTCCAGGAACTCAAGAAGGTCGCCGAGGACTACCTCGGCGAGAAGGTCGAGCGCGCGGTCATCACCGTGCCCGCCTACTTCAACGATGCACAGCGCCAGGCCACCAAGGACGCCGGCGAGATCGCGGGCCTCAAGGTCGAGCGCATCATCAACGAGCCGACGGCGGCGGCCCTCGCCTACGGCCTCGAGAAGAAGAAGAACGCCCGCATCGCCGTCTTCGACCTCGGCGGCGGCACCTTCGATGTGTCGATCCTCGATGTCGGCGACGGCGTGTTCGAGGTGCTCTCGACCAACGGCGACGGGCACCTCGGCGGCGACGACTTCGACGACCGTCTGATCACCTTCCTCGCGGACGAGTTCCGCAAGAAGGAAGGAATCGACATCACCAAGGACGCGATGGCGCTCCAGCGCCTCAAGGAGGCCGCCGAGAAGGCCAAGATCGAGCTCTCGACGGGCATGGAGACCACGGTCAACCTCCCGTTCATCACCGCGGACCAGACGGGCCCGAAGCACCTGCAGGTCACGGTCACGCGCGCCAAGTTCGAGGACATCTGCGCCGACCTCTTCACCAGGCTCCGCGGCCCCTGCGAGCAGGCGCTCAGGGACGCGAAGCTGAACGCCTCCGAGATCCAGGAGGTCGTGATGGTCGGCGGCTCGATCCGCATCCCGAAGGTCCAGCAGATCGCGAAGGAGATCTTCAAGACCGACTCCCTCGACCGCTCCATCAACCCCGACGAGGTCGTCGCTATCGGCGCTGCGATCCAGGGCGGCGTCCTGGTGGGCGATGTGAAGGATGTCCTCCTTCTGGATGTCACGCCGCTTTCGCTCGGCGTCGAGACGCTCGGCAGCGTGATGACCACGCTCATCCCGAGGAACACGACGATTCCGACCTCGAAGAAGGAGACCTTCTCGACGGCTTCCGACAACCAGTCGTCGGTCACGATCCATGTGCTCCAGGGCGAGCGCCCGATGGCGGGCGACAATCGCAGCCTCGGCAAGTTCGACCTGACGGGCATCCCGCCCGCGCAGCGCGGCATGCCGCAGATCGATGTCGAGTTCGCGATCGACGCGAACGGCATCCTCAATGTGTCGGCCACCGACAAGGCCAGCGGCAAGAAGCAGGAGATCAAGATCACGGGCTCCTCGGGCCTGTCGAAGGACGACATCGAGAAGATGAAGCGCGAGGCAGAGGCGAATGCAGCGGCCGACAAGCAGCGCCGCGAGCTCGTGGACCTGCGCAACCAGGCCGAGCAGGTGGTCTACGGCACCAAGAAGGCCATGACCGATCTCGGCGACAAGGTTCCCGCAGCGACGCGAAGCGCGATCGAGAGCGCGATCTCGAATGTCGAGGAGCGCGTGAAGGGCGACGACCCAGCTGCGATCCAGAAGTCGCTCGATGCGCTGAACCAGGCCGCGCAGGAGCTCGGCAAGGTCTCCTACGAGTCAGCGAAGGCGGGTGGCGCGGCTGCGGGCGCCGCAGGCGCCGCGGGCACCGATGGCGCGAAGCCGAAGGACGATGTCATCGACGCCGAGTATGAGGTGAAGGACGGCAACTGAGCGGAACGCCCGAGCGCCCGCGACGGATGCGGGAGCTCGCTCCGTTCCTCCGAGTCTCGGACAGGACCGCCGCGCACGACGCGGCGGTCCTGTTCCTTCCGCGCCGACAGCCGCCTTGCGTGATTCGCTAGACTGAACCGCCCGATGCCGCACTCGCAGCCCCAGCCGAAGCCCATGCAGATGCTGAAGGGCATTCCCGTGTCGCCGGGCATCGTGATCGGCCGCGTCTTCATGCTCGGCGAGGCGGAGACCCATGTCCCGCGGCGCGAGCTCGAGGCCGTCGAGGTCGACCACGAGCTGCAGCGCCTCGACGAGGCCTTCCGCGCCGCCGTGGCGGACCTCGTCGTCCTGCGCGACCGCACCGAGCAACAGCTTGGGCGCGAGGCCGCGAAGATCTTCGGCTTTCACCTCGGGCTCGCGCAGGACCCCGCGCTCCTCGGCCCCATGCGGGAGCGGATCCGCCGCGACCATGCGAACGCCGAGTCCGCGGTCGCAGATGGCTTCAAGCTGGTCACCGAGCAGTTCAAGTCGATCGGAAACGAGGTGTTCCGCCAGAAGGCGAACGATGTCCTCGATCTCGAGCGGCGTGTCCTCGCCAAGCTGATGGGCGAGGAGGAGTCGCGGCTCTCCTCGCTCTCGGAACCCGTCATCATCGTGGCGCACGAGCTCACGCCGTCGCAGACCGCGGGCATGGACCGCAAGCGCATCCTCGGCATCGCCACCGACCTCGGCGGGCGCACGAGCCACACCTCGATCGTGGCGCGCGCCATAGAGATCCCCTGCGTCGTCGGCTGCCAGCGCGTGATGGAGCGCGTAGAGGACGGCGACCTCCTGGTCGTCGACGGCGACACGGGCGTCGTGGTGGTGCGGCCCGACGAGCGCACGCTCGCCGACTACCGCCTGCAGCAGGACCGCTTCTCGAGCTATCGCCGCGCGCTGCGCGAGACGGCGCCGCTCGAGGCGCGCACGAAGGACGGCGTGCGCATCTCGCTCCTCGGGAACATCGAGTTCCCGCACGAGGTCGAGAGCGTGCTCGCGAACGGCGGCGATGGCGTCGGCCTCTACCGCACAGAGTTCCTCTACCTCACGAACGACCACGAGCCGGGCGAGCAGGAGCAGTTCGAGGCGTACAAGCGGACGCTCGAGCTCCTCGGGGGCCGCCCATGCACGATCCGAACGCTCGATCTCGGCGCCGACAAGTACACCCAGCAGCGCGCCCACGAGCCCGAGCGCAATCCGTTCCTCGGCCTCCGCTCGATCCGCTACTGCCTGCACCACCGCGAGCTCTTCAAGACGCAGCTCAGGGCGATCCTGCGCGCGAGCGCCTACGGGCCGATGAAGGTGATGTTCCCGCTCGTCTCGACGATCATGGAACTTCGCCAGGCGAAGATGATCCTCAACGATGTCTGCGAGGAACTCGACGAGGAGGGCATCGCCTTCGACCGCGGCATCCAGACGGGCATCATGATCGAGGTCCCGAGCGCGGCGCTCCTCTCGCGCGCGTTCGCCGACGAGTGCGCGTTCTTCTCGATCGGCACCAACGACCTCATCCAGTACACCCTTGCGGTCGACCGCGGCAACGAGCGGGTTGCGCACCTCTACACGGGCGCCTCCCCCGCCGTCCTGTACCTCGTCAAGCAGGTCATCAGGTCGGCCCGCCGGGCGGGGATCGATGTCTCCCTCTGCGGAGAGATCGCGGGAGAGGCGATCTACACCATGTTGCTGATCGGCCTCGGGTTGCGTACACTCTCGCTCGTCCCGAGTCAGATGCCGCTCATCAAGCGGGTCATCCGTTCGGTCGACATCCCCCACTGCGAGCAGCTGGCCCGACGGGTCGGCTCGTTCGATTCCGAGCGGCAGGTGCTGAACACCCTCCGCGACGAACTCAGGAAGATCGACCCCGATTCGTTCGGCGGCTGGATCGCTGAATAGCCTCCTCCGCCCGTCCGATCTGGGTCGCCACAACAGAATTTCTGCCCGAAACTTGAGGCCGTATGCGTCGGCGCTTTGCGCCGCCAGCGGATGCGAGTGTTCGGGTTGGGAGCGAATCGGACTTCTCCGATCGATCCGTCGGCCGACATCCGTGCCTGACGGCCCCCATGCCTCGACGATGCACACCTTGCGTCGCGGGTACGGCGGCCCTCAGTCGAGTCGGCCGCGTGCCAGACGCGCCGTGCGCGTCGACCGAGGCGTCAGGACCCGTTTGTCCAGCGCCCCTCACGCCCGACGGCCTCGCCCTCGACTCGACCTCTGCCGCATCCTGAACGGCCGGGGGCCGATCCAGACGCCCATGCGTCGATCGGCCAGACTGGAACTTCGCGTGCGCCGCTGCGCACGCCCCGTGCGCCTCGCGCCCGTGGTCCTCGGCCTCGCGCCATCGACCATCGCCGCCACGAACGGGAGCACTGCAGCGGCCTCGCGACGCGAGTGCGCGGAACTCCGCGCAGGCCGCAGCATGCGGCTGTTGGCGCCCGATCGTCTCGGGTGGCTCCCTCGCTCGGCATCCGTGCACGGCTCCCTTGCGGAGCCATGACAGCGGACGCCGCAGGCTTCCCGTCGTCCCCGGCGTGCGCACCGCGTGCACGGCCTCGCCCCTGGCCTAGCCAGAGATTGCGAGATGAGATGGACGACATGACCGACGACCAGACGAAGCACGACGCGCATCACGAGACGCCTGCTGGCGACATCGATGCGATGGGACACGCCGACGACTCCCGCCTTCCTGGCGATGAAGCGGCGGGCGTCGCGCCCGAGCAGGATGGGGAGCAGGATGGGGAGACCGACCCGTTTGCGCTCGATGTGGGCGACGACGAGGAGGAGAGTTCCGACGGGGACGCGCTCGCCGAGAGCGGCGACTCCGAGGTCGGCGACTCCGAGGTCGGCGACTCCGAGGTCGGCGACGCGGATTCCGAATCCGACCCTGAGTCGGATGAGGATGCGGAGGAAGCGGCGGCCGCGTATGCGCGCGCCTCGATGAGCGCCTTCGACGCGCCGCCCCCCGAGAGCGAGATCTCAGAGGAAGGCGACGAGTCGCAGTTCATTCCGCATCGCGGCGAGAAGCCGCGTCAACTCGTGGTCGTCAACGATGCGCCAGGCGACGAGATGCGCATCGCAATCCTCGATCAAGGGCGCCTTGGCCAGTTCTACTCAGAGCGCGCCTCGACCGCGACGAATGTCGGGTCGATCTACAAGGCCCGCGTCGTGAACGTTGAGCCCGCGATTCAGGCAGCCTTCGTCGACTTCGGCGAGGGCGCGAACGGATTCCTCCACATCTCCGACCTCCACCCGAAGTACTTCCCCGCCGCGAAGGGCGGAAGGAAGGGCGAGGACGGCGATGCGCCCGAGCGCACGGAGAAGGTCGGGCGCAAGATCCCCCGCCGATCGCGCCCGCTCATGCAGGACGCCCTCAAGCGCGGCCAGGAGATCGTGGTGCAGGTCCTCAAGGAGGGCCTCGGCTCGAAGGGCCCGACGGTCACGAGCTATCTGTCGATTCCAGGACGCCTTCTTGTCATGATGCCCGACATGGACAATGTCGGCGTCAGCCGCAAGGTCGACGACGAGGACAGCAGGCGCAGG
The DNA here is from genome assembly GCA_044348205.1 of Phycisphaerales bacterium. Taxonomy (GTDB): domain Bacteria; phylum Planctomycetota; class Phycisphaerae; order Phycisphaerales; family SM1A02; genus QWPT01. The sequence continues at coordinate 11,000 of JBIKTI010000035.1, forward strand.
ATGCGCAAGATCCTCGACTCGCTCGACCTGCGCGAGGGCTTCGGCTTCATCCTCCGCACCGCGGGCTTCGAGGCGACGCGCACGGAGCTCGCCCGCGACGCGCAGTACCTCACGCGGCTCTGGGATGTGATGGAGAAGCGCATGAAGGCTGTCGGCGCCCCCTGCCAGCTCTACGCGGAGGGTGACATCCTGCTGCGCACGATCCGCGACTCGATCGACGCATCCGTCGACGGCATCGTCGTCGACAGCGAGGCCTCGTTCCACCGCGCGAAGGCGTTCCTCGAGGTGGTCGCGCCCAAGGCCGCGGCGAGGGTTCACTTCTACGACCGCAAGACTCCGATCTTCCACGCCTTCGACGCCGAGCGGCAGGTCGACCTGATCCACGCCCGCGAGGTGCCGCTCCCGTCGGGCGGCGCGCTGGTGTTCGACCAGGCCGAGGCGCTTGTCGCCATCGATGTCAACTCGGGCCGCTCGCGCAGCGCGCGCGACAGCGAGACGAACGCGTACCAGACCAACCAGGAGGCCGTCGACGAGATCGCGCGGCAGCTGCGCCTGCGCGACCTCGGCGGCGTCGTGGTCTGCGACCTCATCGACATGCGCTCGGCGAAGCATCGCCGCGACATCGAGGAGCGCTTCAAGAAGAACCTCGCCAAGGACCGCGCAAAGACGACGGTCTCCCAGATCGGCGACTTCGGCATCATCGAGCTGACGCGCCAGCGCATGCGCCCGAGCATCCGCAAGGCGCACTACATGGACTGCCCGCACTGCGCGGGCCTCGGCGAGATCCGCATGCCCGACTCGGTCGCGTCCGACGCGATGCGGCGCATCCAGCTCGCCTTCGACACACCGCGGGTGGCGCGCGTCGAGGTGGTCTGCTCTGCGAGGGTCGCCGGGGCGTTCCTCTCCGCGCGGCGTCGCGCCATGAGCGAGCTCGAGGACCTCTTCTCGAAGAAGATCGAGGTGCGCATCAGCGATGCGATCGCCGCCGACCGCGTCGAGATCTACGGCTACGACGAGCGCGGCAACGCGGTCGAGCCCGATCGCTCCCGCAAGCCGATGCTTCCATCGCTCGAGAGCTTCCCCACCGACATCGAGGAGGGAGACGCGGAGGGCGAGGGCGAGGAGTCGACGGGCGAATCGACGCGCGGAGAGGGCGGCGGGCGCAAGCGCAGGCGCCGCAGGCGGAAGCCCGTCACC
>JBIKTI010000497.1:0-4145 GCA_044348205.1 Phycisphaerales bacterium
CCCGAGCCGCTCACGCGCCGTCTCCGTGCGTCTCAGAGCCTGTGGACAATCCTGTGGGCATCCTGTGCAAAACCTGTGGGTATCCTGTGGATAACCTGTGGAAAACCTGTGGACAGCCGCGACCCCCGGCACCCCCCCTGTGGGAAAAGCGCCCGGGTCCCATTCACCTTCATCCCCCCCTTTCCGTCACATTTCCGAAAATGGGTCCCCTTGGGTCCCATACCCCCCCCCAAAAAAAACCGGGTCCCATATGGCCGGTGGGTTCCCTGTGGTATGTTTCCGCCATGCCCAAGAAGAATCCCCCGCCCGGTGGTCGTCCGCCATTCAACCCGACGATGCCCAATCGTCTGTTGGTTCGGAAGTTGGCGTCGATGGGTTGGAGTCACGACAAGATTGCCGAGGGGATTGGCTGCAGTGATGAGACGCTGAGGAAGTACTTCCGGTACGAACTCGACATGGGCAACATCGAGATGTGCAGTCAGATTGAGGCGACTCTGTTGGCGATTGCGACCGACAAGGAGCACAAGAGTGCGGTGGCTGCGGCGACTGTGTTGCTGAAGGCGAAGGGTGGTTCGGAGTATCGGGAGACGAAGCGCACGGAGATTACCGGTGCGGACGGTGGTCCGTTGCAGACGGAGTCTGTGAAGACGCTTGATTCGGACCGGATGTCGATGGAGGACCGCGAGGCGTTGCGTCGCATCTTGCAGGGTGCTGCCGATTTCACCGAGGAAGAGGGGGAGTCGGAGGATGGCGAAGAGTAGCGTCATCTCCGTTGGCGGTCGGCTGATTGACCGCGATGCGCAGTTGCTTGACCTTGACCGTGCGGACTGTGAAGAGAGTCTGTACACCTTCTTGCAGAGTGGTTGGCGGCTCATGGACTCGAGCCCGTGGCGTGATTCGTGGGCGATTGAGGCTGTAGCCGAGCATTTGCAGGCTGTGGTGGATGGGCAGATAAGGCGGCTTCTCATCAACATTCCGCCTCGCATGGGCAAGAGTTCGGCCTGTTCTGTGGCGTTGCCGGCGTGGACATGGGCTCAGGGTTTGAGGAGTGCCACTTCTGGCCCGGGCGTGCAGTTCCTGCACTCGTCGTATGCGAACCAGTTGTCGCTCAGAGACAGCGTGAAGTGCCGGCGTCTCATCGAGAGCCCGTGGTATCAGGCGAGGTGGGGGAATCGGTTCAAACTGACCTCCGACCAGAACACGAAGAGTCGCTTCTCGAACGACCAAGGTGGTGAGCGTCTCATCTCGTCTGTGGGCGCCGCGGTGACCGGAGAGGGTGGCTCCATCATCGTCATCGACGACCCGAACGCTGCGGACGATGTGAACTCGGATGTGACGCTCGAGACCGTAATCGACTGGTGGGAGGGCACGATGGCCACCCGCTTGAACGACCAGAACACCGGCGCTTTCATCATCATCCAACAGCGCATCGCCGAGAACGACCTGACGGGGCACATCCTCGAGAAGGAGTCGAACGACTGGGTCCACCTGTGCCTTCCGATGCGCTACGAGCCCGCGCGGGCGTTCATGACTCCCATCGGATGGTCTGACCCGCGCACGGCGCCGGACGAACTGCTCTGGCCTGAGAGGTTCAGCGAGGAGACGACGAAGAGGCTCGAGACTCGTCTGGGCCCTTACCGCGCTGCGGGGCAGTTGCAGCAGCGCCCGGAGCCCGCCGGCGGTGGTGTCATCAAGCGCGACTGGTGGACGACATGGGAGGAACCTTCCTACCCGCCGATGGACTTCATCGTCGCCTCGCTCGACACCGCCTACACGACGAACACGATGAACGACATGTCGGCGCTGACCGTGTGGGGCATCTTCACCGAAGACGGCACCTCGGCCGCCACCCGCGTCATCGATGGCGAAGGGAGGCCTGTCTACCTCGAGCGTGCGCACACCGAAGGCGCCCCGAAGGTGATGCTGATGCACGCGTGGCAGTCACGCCTCGAACTCCACGAACTCGTCGAGAAGGTGGCCCGCACCTGCAACTCCCTGAAGGTGGACAAACTGCTCATCGAGAACAAAGCGGCAGGAATCTCCGTCCATCAGGAAATCCGCCGGCTGTACGCGAACGAACGGTGGTCCGTGCAGTTGCAGGACCCGAAAAGTCAGGACAAGTTGGCCCGGCTCTACTCGGTGCAGCACCTCTTCGCCGAGGGCATCGTGTGGGCGCCGGACCGCTCGTGGGCCGACATGGTCATCACTCAGGTCGGCCAGTTCCCCAAGGGCAAGCACGACGACCTCGTCGATACGGTCTCGCAGGCCTTGCGTCACCTGCGAGAACTCGGCCTCCTCACCCGGTCGTCCGAGCGCCTCCACGAACTCGAGATGCAGAAGCAGTACCCCCAGAAGAGCATCCCCCTCTACCCCGCATGAGGTTCCACATGGAACATTCCACCCCCGTCAGAGCCAACGCCACCGTAGACAAGGTCGAGGACAGCCCCGTCCCAACATGGGAGGTGACCGTGTGGGGGTTGCCTCCGCATGACCACCGGCGCGTCTACACTTTGCAGCGGAAAACGGATACTCTGGCCGCACAGGAAGGCATCCGCCTTTTCGTTGAAGAGATGCAGAATCTCGAAGGTTTCGCCGTGAAGGAGGCTTGAGCATGCCACTCGTTCCGGGGCTCTCGCCCAACCTGAGAATCGTTGCGCCCCATCCTGACGAATCGCCAGACGACGCCGAGGTTCGAGTCGAACACGCCGATGAATCGGGCGAAGTGCCAGAGTACGACGCCGACGGCAACATCCTCAAAATCGACCACGGTGACGGCAGCGTCACCATCTCTCTCGACGGCACGCCCATCGAGGAAAAGCCGAAGCGCGAAGGCCCGGCCCAGTGGTATGAGAACCTCATCTCTGACATCGACCCGATGGAGGTCTCACGCATCGTCGAGGACCTCCTCCGCGGCATCTCCGATGACATGGAGACGCGCAAGGAATGGATTGAGGACCGCTCTCTGGGCCTCCGTCTCCTCGGCCTCAAGGTCGAAATCCCGGGCCTGCAGGGCGCTGCAGACGGCGCACCCGTGGAGGGCATGAGCAAGGTCCGTCACCCCCTTCTGCTCGAGGCTGTGCTGCGCTTCCAAGCGAATGCGCGCAGCGAACTTCTGCCGACCGACGGCCCGGTGAAAGTCCGCGACGACTCGCAGTTCGGCGGCATCGTCTCCGATGCGCAGGCCATGGCGCTCGAACTCGACCTCAACCACTACCTCACCGCGCGCGCGCCGGAATACTACCCGGACACGGACCGCATGCTCTTCATGCTCGGCTTCGGCGGCTCGTCGTTCAAGAAGGTCTACAACTGCCCGCTCCGGAGCCGGCCTGTCTCCGAGTCGGTGGACGCCGACGACCTCATCGTGAACAACGCGGCGACCGACCTCGCCAACGCGCGTCGCGTCACGCATCGCGTGATGATGCGGCCCTCGACCGTGAAACGCCTGCAGATTCTCGGCGTGTACGACGATGTGGACCTCTCGACGCCATCCGCGCCCAACCTCGACAGCCTGCAGCGCGAGGAGAAGAGCCAACAGGGCATTTCCGCGGACCCCTCGAATCCGGACGACCGCGACCGCGAAATCTACGAGTGCTACTGCGAACTCGACATCAAGGGCTTCGAGCATAAGCACAAGGGCAGGGTGACGGGTCTCGAGATTCCGTACACCGTCACCATCGATGTGTCCTCGCGCAAGGCGCTGTCCATCGTGAGGAATTACGCCGAAGACACGAAGGACTTGCCAGTCGCGCGCAAGCGGTTCGTGAAGTACACCTACATCCCGGGCATCGGGTTCTACGACATCGGCCTGCTGCACATCCTCGGCAACACCACGAACGCCATCACCGCGGCGTGGCGCGAGTTGCTCGACGCCGGCATGTACTCGAACTTCCCCGGCTTCCTGATGGCGGACGGCGGCGGCCGGCAGAACACCAACATCTTCCGCGTGCCCCCGGGCGGCGGCGCGCTCGTGAAGACGGGCGGCATGAAGATTTCCGACGCCATCATGCCGCTGCCCTACAAGCCGCCTTCCGAGGCCCTGATGGGGCTCGTGCAGAACATGGCAGATACCGGGCAGCGCATCGGCGGCACCTCTGAGGCGCAGGTCGGCGAGGGCAAGCAAGAACTCCCAGTGGGCACGGCTCTCG
>JBIKTI010000290.1:0-4145 GCA_044348205.1 Phycisphaerales bacterium
CGGCTGGCGGCGTCGGCTTCAACTCGCTGTATCGCTGCGGATACAGCTTCGTTTCGCCTCCTTGCCATCCGGGCGCCGCGCGCTTCTTTGGTCTTCGGGGATCCGTCAGACAGAACCTAGCTGCATAACAAGTCCTCGAGGGGTGTTGGTGGTTGCAGGCACTGGTTGGCACCTGCCCGGCACCGTTTCCCCGACCCCTAAGGCGATGGTTCCCAGCGCGGCGCCGGCCTCTTGCCTGGAGGATACATGTAGTAGTCGTCAAGCGTCAGACGGCGTCGTGCAGGCGCGATCGAAATCGCCCCTCCATGACCCGCGTCCTTGAGTCGCTGGCGGGGAAACGGTGTCAGCAAGGCACGCGGTCCGCGGCCGAGCCCCTCGCGCTGCAGTTCAAGGTGCAGTTCCCACGCTGAGATTCGCAGCGCGTCACGAAGCCCTTGTTCGCTGCCTCCCTTGGTCTGTTGCAAGGCCAAGCTCAGTGAACCGCGGGCCCGCTGCATCGCCCTCTCGTACACGCCGTCAGGCACCGCGCGAAAGGCCCAACCGGACCAAGGGTCGCTCATCAGCGCCTCGAACGCGCCCGCCCTCTCGATGAGCACACCTTGGGCGAGCGTGCCCGAGACATCCCAGTCCAGCGCCCGCTGCGCAGCCATCTCGTACCAACCGTGGGTCTGCTCCTGCCGACGCGCCTCCTCGGCAGGCGGAAGCCCGCCCGTCGCGAGAAGTCTTCCCCACACTTCCCACGCACGGGTCGTCAACTCGGCGTTGCCTCGGTTCCGCGTCAGCGTGACGTCACCCAAGCTCAAACCTGCCCGAAGGGTGGCTTCATCGTCAAGCGGGCGAGAGAGATATCCCTCGATCTCTCGGAGGAGTCCCTCGCTCACCCGCAGGCCCCCGGGCAGCGAGTCCCCGACGAAGGCCATCGCGTTCCGCAGCATCGACGCATACTCGCTGTCGAATCGCCCCGCTGCCCGCATGGTCAGCTCGCGCACGCGCTCACGCAGGAGATCCCTCTCAGCGCGAAGCCGCCGCTCGGCCTCCACCAGTTCCCAAGCATCGTGCGGCCACGATGTGCACGCGGTGAGCGAGAGAAAACCCTGACCGACGGACGGCACCCGCTCATCGAGGAGTCCAAGCAGCCGTTCGGCACCGAGCCGTACGAGATGCCACCGAAGCGTGGCGCGAGCCAGCGTCGCGTCTTCATTTCTGTGCAGCGCGTTCATGAGCGCCTGCCGTGCATCCCAGTATTCAATCGTCGCCACAAGCCCCATGGGGTCGAGCGAGACGATCGTCTCGATCGACTGACTCGGCTCGGGTTGCGCAAGCCATGCGCGGGCGCTCTCGTCGAGTGCCCGCAGCGCTTCGTCGATGAGCGCAGGGTCAGAAGACCTCGTGCTGGCACGCAGCGCGAGAATCGTCGCCGCCACTTCAAGCCCGCGCACAGCCCGATCATGCACCCCTGCGGCGAAGATCGCTGAGGGCCCTGCCACGACGCCGACGATCTCGACGGGGCTCTCCGCGGTGACCGCGAAGACGCGATCGAGCGCGTTGTCCGAGGAGGCCGCGCACAGTTCGCCCGCCCGCCGTTCAAGCACAGGAAGCGATGGATCCTGCCCGAGCTGCACGCGGACAGCCAGCGCCCAGGACTCCGCCTCGGCCCGCGGGCCCGACACCGCCAACGGCCCGAACTGTCGCAGCGCGCGCCCCGGCTCGTCGGGCTTCCCGTCGTCTGGCGCGCGCGGCGCAGACGCGGTCGGGCGCTCGATGCCTACGAAATCGATCGTCGTGCCGTTCCACTCGGCGCGCCCCGCGAGCGGAACGGCCGTGCTCGAGGCCTCGGGTTCCGACAGTTGAGGCGACTGACCGACCGCCGCGGGACCGAGCAGGACGCCAAGCACAAGCGCGGAGAGCATTGGATGCAGGAATTGCATGAGCGCAGTCTAACTTGTCAAGAGGAGACGTTTGGTGCGACAGTAGCAGGGATGTGGGAGCATGCGGGTCCGTCGAGCGTTTCTGTGAACTGCAACCGCGCCAAGAGCGGCGGGCTGAGTCCAGGTCGGCTGAGGAGCGCGTCCTTGAGTTGCGCCCAAGCGACTCGAACCACGAGGGCTTTCGCGAAGGACAGACCAAATCTCAGGCGAGCGAAGTCGCCCCGAAACGCTCGCGAAGAACCTAAGGATTGTGGGAACCCGGCCCCATTGGACCTCCCACCGCAAAGCACTGCATGCAGCCGTTCTCGTAGCTGACTTCGAGACTATGAAGGTGCACCTCGGTCACGCACTCAGCCCAGCGGCCCGTCGCGAGAAGCGCCCGCGAGACGGCCTCCCCGTGCAGTTCGACCGTGTACGGGACATAGGGGTGACCTTCCGGAACATGCGGCGGCCACATGCAGAACGAGTCGCTCTCCCAGTCAATCTTCTCGCTCTTCGCGATGACTCGAAAGTCCCCATCAGCCGGCGAGGTCGTGGAGCCAGTGAAGCCGACCTCGACCTCGAGTCCGTCCTCCCCGACCTTCAGCGTGAACCCCGAAGTCGTCGTGCTGGTCGCCCCCGAGAAATCGAAGACCCGTTCACCGCCGATTGAAGAGGGAAACTTCCGCCCGATCCCAATGTCCAGAGTGGCGAGGTTTTGCGTTAGCCGGACTTCGGACTGACCAGATGCGGTCGCGCTGCCGGTCAGTGGACAGCCGAGTCGATTCAATTCCCCTTCAAGCTTGATCGTCGCGCTGGCGCGGATCTGCATCTGCCGCTGAAAGTCATCGGGTTCACCGGACGGTGGCGGGAAGTAGTACACCTCCCGGCGAAGTTTTGCCCGCACATGACAGATTCCGTGTTGCTCTTCCGAGTCTCCGTGCATGTCGGGTTGGCATGGGAAGACCCAAAACAATATGGGGAGACCATACATCACCCCTACAAAGCGGCACTCTGGAATCGCCTGCTGATAGACGCCTGAAGACGCCTTGAGAATGTACGCCCCCGGGGTCCTCGAATTCGCGCTGGAATCCTCCGCAAGCGTCGTCCACAACTCCTCGCATCTCTGCCTCCGCAGACGCATGTACGTTCGATCAGCCGCCGCGAGGGTATCCTCCCCGACAAGGCAGTTACTCACACCGATTATCGCCGTTGGCAAACTCTCACAGCTTGTCCCATCGGGCGTGTAGCGGAGACACGGGCATGTCACCTCTTCTGGTACGAGCATTAAGTCAGCGGTAACCCAGTTGCCGCAATCGAGTGCGATCGTGTCATCTTGGAAGTAAGCCGGCGCATCAACGAGCGGAGGCGCGCTGAGTGCGGGTTGTCCCAAACACAGAGAAGAGGCGACCGCAGCCATAACCAGAGTTCCACTAGGGCCTGTTGAGACACGTGTGTGTGCCAGCAGTACTCGGTGCACGAGTTGATCTCGCGCACAGCCGTTGCCTGCGTCGCTTAACGATGCCTCCACAGAAGTTGCGCGCCGATACATGCTGAGGCTCCTCCAAGTCAAGGGCAGATCGCAGTTCTTGTCGTCGAGGCATCGCCGTCTCGACGACCACTCATTGCAGAGTACCCCCCCTCAACAAATGCAAGTCGCTTGACGCAACTTTGTAGAACTTCTTGTTCTAAAACTCATTCGCGCGTGAAGACTCTTCCCCGAGCGGGTCCAGCAGCTCAGACACCCCGCGCCGCCTCGAGGTACCCCTCGTACGCCCGTCGCACCTCGCTGAGCGAGTCGCCTGCGAACTTGTCGAGGAACGCGCGCGCGACCTCGAAGGCGACCACGTTCTCCATCACCACGCTCGCCGCGGCGACTGCGCTGACATCGCTGCGCTCGTAGGCGCTCTGCACGGGCTCGTGCGTGCCGAACTCGACGCTCGGCATGCCGCGCAGCAGGGTCGAGATCGGCTTCATCGTGCCGCGCACGACGACGGGCATTCCATTCGTCATGCCGCCCTCGAGGCCGCCAGCGTTGTTCGTGGGGCGCGCGTAGCCGAGGTGGCTCTCGCCGCGCGCGGATTCGTCGAAGTGGATCGCGTCGTGCACCGCGCTTCCGAACCGCGCGCCGCACTCGCGGCCGAGGCCGATCTCGACCGACTTGAACGCCTGGATGCCCATCACCGCGAACGCGAGCCGCGCGTCGAGGCGGTCTTCCCAGTTCATGCACGAGCCGAG
>JBIKTI010000291.1:0-4139 GCA_044348205.1 Phycisphaerales bacterium
GCGTCCGCAGCCGAGCCAATCTTGGTTCTGTTGAGGGGAGCGGTCCGCAGCGTCGCAGGGTCGCGGCTGCGGTGGGGGTGCGCAGGGAGCCGCGTGGAAGGCCGCGTGGAAGGCCGCGTGCGGATCTCACAAAGGGAGCCGGACAGGCACCCACTGGCTGCGTCGAGCGTTTGCGACGCGGAGGCGCAGTGGCCCTTGAGGTGGCGCCGTCCTTCGGTCATGGCCAGAAGTCATGGCCAGAAGTCATGGCCTCGGCCTTGGCGCTCCTTCAACGGTCGCGGCACCCGCCCCACGGGGCAGACGGCAAGTGCAGGAAGCAATCAGAGAGCCATGCAGAACCACTCGAACGAACAACACGGAAACGAGCAGCACGGCGTCGGTTCAAACGGATCGGGCGCCGCGTTCGGCGGCTCGTCGGGCGGCAACAGTCACGGCGCATCCAGCCTCGACAGGTCCTCGGGCCTCGATCGGGCGGGCGCCACACAGCCCGGCATTCAGGCCGGCGGAGGCGCGATGTCCAAGGTCACCAGTCTGCAGAACTACCACATGCTCGCCTTCCGCAAGGCGCTCCACCCCGAGTTCTTCGGAATCGAGGGCCGTCAGCGCGTGCAGCACGGCGAGTATGAGACGGAGGCCTGGATCTTCCGCGGTGGGCACAGCCTTCGTTTCCAGCTCCACGGATTCTGCATGACCGAAGTGGTGGTCGAGCATGTCGACCAGATCCCCGATCGAGGACTGATCGCAGCGCTCCCCTGCGCTGGCGAACGCGATTTCGAAGAGAAGGTCGCTGAGAACCTCGTCTACATGACGACCATGCAGACCGAGACGCTCTCCGATCACCTCTATCTCGGGACCTACAAGGAGATGATGCAGCACGCACGGGAGAACGATTCCCTGTTTGCGGCGTGGACCGACGCGGCGGGCAAGCCGAATCTGTCGCTCATCGATGTGCAGCACTTCAGGACCGAGGTCCATGTGCAGGGCTATCACCTTCGTTCGGACTGCGGGCTTGTCCTTCGCACGCAGTCGATGGTCCAGATCGTTCCCGTGAAGCCCGCGAAGGGCGCACGCACGGAGACCAAGAAGTCCGATACGCGCCGCGATGCCGGACCTCGGCGGCGCTGACCTTCGGGCTCGGCATCCGAGCGATGGCTGCGTTTCGTTGCCATCGCTCGGATCATCGCTCGGATCATCGCTCGGATCATCGCTCGCACGAACGGGACGATGCCTCGCCCCGATGCACGGACATGGTAAACCGCGCTTGAGGGAGAGCCTGTGATGGCGCTTCAGTTCCGACATGGACGCGTTGAAGTCGAGACGGACATCCTGCTCGGAGTCGAGGATGTCCTGCTGCCTGAGGGCGTCGATGCATCGCGGCAAGCAGTCGCTGACGCGGTCGCGGATCGCGGAGCCTCGGACGGGCGGATGGTGCCCCTCTCTCGGGGCGGAGCGTCTGCGCAGCTCGGGGCTTCCAGCGCAAGCGCGAGCCGTCGATTCGAAGCAGACCTTTTCTTGCCTACGGGCGCAGCTGCGGTGCGCGCGGGTGAGGTCAACAGGGCCGAGGTCAACAGGGCCGGGGTCGACAGGATCGGTGCGCCTTCCAACGATGCGCCTCCTAAGAAGCGACCCGCGCTGCCCGCCGTTGCGCCGACGACGGAGGCTGACGCGGTCGCTGCTTCGGCTGCGCCTCTGATCGATCGGATCGTGCCTCCCATGGGCGCGTCGAAGGCTGAGCAACTGCGTCTTCTCGCGGAACTTCATGCCCGTGAGTGCCCGCATTGCACCGTCACCACCGGCCATCGAACGATCGTCTTCGGCGAGGGCGACCCCGAGGCCGCGCTGGTGTTCGTCGGTGAGGCGCCCGGCGATTTGGACGACCTCGCGGGGCGCCCCTTTGTCGGCCCGGCGGGCGAGAAACTCGATGGGATGATCGCTGCAATGGGCCTTTCTCGCGCGAAGGTCTACATCGGAAATGTCGTGAAGACTCGGCCACCCGACAACCGCACGCCGCTCGGGCATGAGGTCGAGCGATGCGCCCCCTATCTGCTCGCCCAGCTTGCGGTCATCAGGCCGCGGGCCATCGTCACGCTCGGCGGGCCTGCATCGAAGCTTCTGCTCTCGACAGAGCTCGGCATCACCAGGTTGCGCGGCGTCGTGGCCAAGGTGACGCTTGGTGCGGCGGGGGGCGCGCCCTTCGAGGTGCCCGTCATGCCGACCTTCCACCCCGCCTACCTCCTGCGCAACTACACGGCCGAGGTGCGCGGACAGGTCTGGAGTGATCTGCTGCAGGTGATCGACCTGCTCGGCCTTCCTCGACCCGCGCGGAAGCGTGCCGATGAGCCCTCTCGCGAGTGAGGGACGCTGCGGGAAGCGGGGCGCCCGAGGCGACTGCTACGGAACGCGGAGGATGAGCGTGACGGGTCCGTCGTTGAGGATGTCGACCTTCATGTCGGTGCGAAACCGCCCCGTGGCCACCACAAGCCCTGTCGCCCGCACGGCCGCGACGACCGCGTCGAACAGTGGTTCGGCCATCTCCGGTCTTGCCGCGCGCGTGAAGCTTGGCCTGTTTCCGCCCGCGCAGTCGCCTGCAAGGGTGAACTGACTGATCAGGAGGACTGAGCCGCCGACATCCTGGACGGAGCGGTTCATCTTGCCCGCGTCATCCTCGAAGATTCGAAGCTTCGCGATCTTGTCGCCCAACTTGCGCGCGTGACCCGCAGAGTCGTCCGTTTCCACCCCGACGAGCACGACGAGCCCGCCCTTCGCCAGAAGCGAGCCGACAGACTCTCCGTCGACGCGGACCTCACCGCGTGAGCAGCGCTGCACGACGGCGATCATCGAACAGGAGCCTCGACGATGCGGGTGATGGCGGCGGCCGAATGCACGAACGGCGCGCCTATGCGAGCAACGCCATGGATGCGCCCGAGACGAGCGCGTTGCCCTGCTCGTCGACGGCCTGGCGGTAGTCGACGAGTTCGATCGAGGACGGCTTCGCGAGCCGTGCCGCGGCGACGAGCGCTCCGACGGAGGTCCATCGCGTCGGGTTGCGGAGCTCGCGCATCTGCGCCACGAGCGAGCCCGCGTCGGCGATGTAGGACTTCATCATGGCGCGGTCGTGCGACTCGACCTCGCGCCGCCGCTGGTCGTTGACTGTTGCGGGTTCGCCGAAGGCGGGACCCGCGTGCGACAGATCCGCGCTCGCGATGAAGAGAGTCGTTCCACCCGCGGCGGCCAGCGCGGCGCCGAGCACCTCCACGAACTCGTCGAAGCCCATGCGGGCGCCGTCTTCCATGAAGAGCCCTGCGTTTGGGTCGGGCATGAGCGCCGCGACGACGGGGACATCGCCGAAGAGATGCTGGACCCACGGGAGCTGCAGCTGGATCGAGTGCTCTGGCAGGAGGTCGAGCACATCCTTGAAGAGCTTCTCGCCCGACGCGGAGCGCAGTCTTGCGATGATGTTCGCGTCGACGGGCACGCGCCCGAGCGGCGTATCGAACGCGAGGTCGGAGACGACGACGCCGTCGCCGAGGCCGAAGTGGTTGCTTCCGAGGATCACCACGCGGTCGGGCTTCGGTCGCCTCGCGATGGTGCGGTAGCTCGCCGCGTAGATCGGATGGCCACGCGCGTAGTCGAGGTGGCAGGCCACGAGGCCAGCGATCGGTTCATCGATCTCCGCATCCTCGGCCTCATCGATCCACTTCTCGAGCTGGGCGCGGATCGCTGCGGCGTCCTCCCCGAGCATCCGCGTGGCGCCGATTGGGAAGGCACCCGCTGCGGCGAGCTCCTGCTTCTTCTTCTCCTCGAGCGCCTCGCAGGTCGGACCCCAGATCAGGCCAAACTCATCGAGCTTGGCGACGAGCTCCTGCAGCGGCTTCGGATCCGTCGCCTTGATGGTCGTGAGAATCTCGTCGAGGGTGCGCTCCCCGTTGAAGAGCTGCATGACCTGAAACGCAGGCGGCGGCACCACCATCATCTGTCCCTGAAGCATCAGCGGATCCTGAAGTCCGAGAAACAGCTGATTGTCCTTCTGAAGCGGCACCGGGTGGATGCGACGGAGGGCGGGGCGCTGAAGATGCTCGGGAAGGGTGCTGCTCGACATGGGAAGTCTCGTGATGGACGCTTGGAGGGCTCGGTCAGGC
>JBIKTI010000504.1:0-4131 GCA_044348205.1 Phycisphaerales bacterium
CAAGCCACGGGGTTCATCGCCCTGGCGGCAGGAGATGGTCAGGCCTATGCCCTGCGAGCCGATGGCTCAATTGTCGGCTGGGGCAATAACGGCTACGGCCAGGCGAGCAACACCCCCGCTGGGACGGGCTATCGGCAGGTGGTCGGCGGCCCTGGCTATGGAGCCGCACTTCGGAGTGATGGATCCATTGCGGTATGGGGACTCGACACCTGGGGACAGGTCAGTCAGGCTCCGACAGCAACCGGCTTTACCGCGATTTCCGCAGGTGGACGATTTTTGTTTGCGTTGCGCGAAGACGGCTCGATCGTCGGTTGGGGACAGAATAATGGAGGTGCGCTCAGTGGAGTTCCCACCGAGAGTGGATTCACGGCGATCTCGGCAGGCGAACGGCATGGAATGGCACTGCGTGCCGACGGTTCCATCGTTACCTGGGGCGACTCAGGTGCTGTTTGGGGCCCTCCCACGACATCGGGATTCAGCACGATTGCCTCCGCGGCTTACAACGGCTTCGCGATCAAACCCGCCGCGAATGCCGCCTTCGATACAGACACCTCAAACAACACTGGTTGTGATGAGGACACACTGACACCCCAGGTGGACCTCTCGGTCTCAAAATCCAATGGGACAACCACGGTCGTCCCCGGTACCTCGACGACCTATTCGGTCACGGTGGCCAACAGCGGTCCAAGTTCCGTGACCGGGGCGACAGTCACCGATGTCCTGCCGGCTGGAACGACGTTTGTCAGCGGCTCCACTGGTGTGATCTACGACTCGGCCACGCGAACTGTCAGCTACGTGACGGGAGCCTTGGGAGCGGCTGGGACGGAGAGTTTTGCAATCACTCTCGGAGTGGACGCCGCTCTGGTTGGATCGTTGACGAATACGGCAATCGTCAGAGCCCCGGATGGCGTGACCGACACAAGTGCCGCGAATAACACAGCCCAGGACAGCGATTTCCTGACCGCGCAGGTCGACCTCTCGGTCTCCAAGAGCAACGGTATAGCTTATGTCGTTGCCGGCACAACGACGACGTACACGGTCACTGTCACGAACAGTGGTCCGAGCTCGGTCACGGGGGCAATTGTCACCGACGTGCTGCCGACCGGGGTGACTTTTGTCGGCGGCTCCAGTGGCGTGGCTTACGATGCGTCGACGAAGACCGTTCGCTATGTGACGGGCACGCTCGGTTCGACCAGCAGCGAATCATTCACGGTGACGGTCGCGATCGATGCCTCACTGACCGGGACACTCCACAATTGCGTTACGGTCACTCTGCCCGCCGCCAAGGTCGGACAGATCACCACCTGGGGGCATAACGGTCAGGGGCAAATCACCAACACACCATCGGGTGCCGACTTTGTTTCGATCGCAGGAGGCTCGAATCAGTGCTACGCGCTGCGGGCTGATGGCTCGATTGCCGCCTGGGGCCAGGACAAACTGGACGGAACCCAGATCATCAACGGCAAGGTCAGCAACGCTCCGACGGGAACAGGGTTCATTGCGATTGGAGCCACCGATGAGGCAGGCTATGCCATTCGACCTGATGGTTCGATCCTCGCCTGGGGGGGCAACAACACCGGGCAGCTCAACGTTCCGTCAGGAACCGGGTTTGTCTCCGTGGCGGGAGGCGGGGGGCAGGCGTATGCGCTGCGGGCGGACGGCTCGATCGTGGGCTGGGGGAACAATGGCTATGGCCAGGCGACCAACACTCCATCCGGGACCGGCTATCGCCAGGTGGCGGGGGGGGGCGGGTATGGGGTAGCCCTGCGGGCCGACGGGTCAATCGTGGTCTGGGGCAACAACACTTATGGACAAGTGAGCAACGCTCCGACCGGAACGGGATTCACCGCAATTGCCGCCGGGGGAAGCTATCTGTTTGCCCTGCGGGCGGACGGATCGATCGCTGCGTGGGGAGGGGATTTTGGCGGTGCGGTCAGCAACGCGCCGACCGGGACTGGCTTCAAGGCGGTCCAGGCGGGTGGACGCAGCGGGATGGCACTGCGTGAGGACGGATCGATCGTCACCTGGGGGGATGCGGGACCGGCCTACGGGGCGCCCGCGGGAACCGGCAACACCCAAATCGCATCCGCGAGTTTCAGTGCCATGGTCCTGAAGCCCGCCGCGAATGCATTGGTTGATACCGACACCACCAACAACACCGGCTGCGACGACGATACCGTGCAGTTGGCCCCGACCGACCTGGCCCTCTCATCACAGGTGGTTGGTGAGCAGCAACCGGTCGGAACGGCGGTGGGAACATTGTCGACCACCGATCCCAACACACAGGACACCTTCACCTACAGCCTGGTCTCCGGGACGGGCGCTGCGGACAACGCGAGCTTCTCGATCGAGGGCTCGACTCTCAAGACCGCTGGTGTTTTCGATTCCCGAATCAAGAGCAGCTACTCGATCCTGGTGCGAACGACCGATCCGGCCGGCCTCACCTTCGAAAAGGCCTTCACGATCTCTGTCAAGGGGAACCTGGAGCTGGAGGCGGGGGTGGACCAGAGTGCCGTGGAGGGAGATTTGGTCACCCTCTCGACCGCCACCTACAACGGTCCGCTGCCCGACAGTGTGCTGGATCTCACCATCGCCTGGGGCGATGGCACCAGCGAAGCCGGGGTGCTGGTCCCCACCAGCGGCACCAACGGCGGGACGATCGCCAACACCCACCGCTACGCCGACAACGGCAGCTACACCGTCACCCTCACGCTGACCGACGGCACGACAACAGTCAGCGAAAGTTTCGTGACCACGGTCTCGAACGCGGCACCGGCGGTCGGCACCATCGCCGGTCTCGCGGCGGCCGTGCGCGGCCAGACAATCACCTACAGCCTGCCGATCTCCGATGCCGGGACCGCCGATACCCACATCGCGTCGATCGACTGGGGCGATGGAATGTCGTCCGCCGGTGCAGTCAGCGAGTCGGCCGGAGTGGGAACAGTCTCGGGGTCGCACGTGTATGCGGCCAACGGCACCTACACGATCACCTTCACGGTGACCGACAACGACGGCGCCACTTCCACCACGACCAAGAGCGTCGCGATCGTCGCCGCCAACCTGCAGACGAGTGAAATCGATCCGACCAAGACCGACCTGGTCGTCGGCGGCACGACGGCGAATGACACCATCGCGTTCGCTCTTTCGGGCTCGAACACGACGGTCACGATCAATGCCGTCTCGGCTGGTTCGTTTGCTCCCACGGGCCGGATCGTTGTCTTCGGGCAAGCCGGGAATGACAACGTGACCCTGGCGTCAACCATCACCCGGAATGCCTGGCTTTACGGCGATGAAGGGAATGACACCCTGACCGCTGCGGGCGGCAATGACTTGCTGATTGGCGGTGGCGGGACCGACTCCCTCGCCGGCGGGGCCGGGAATGACACCTACCTGTTTGATGCCGACACGGCTCTGGGAATCGACACCGTCAACGACAGTGTCGGGATCGATACGCTCGACTTCTCGGCCACGACCGGCCAGGCGATTGCTTTGAATCTCGGGTTGATCACCGCCCAGGTCGTCAATGCGAACCTGACCCTCACGCTCACCTCGGCTTCTGCCATCGAAAACGTCACCGGCGGCAGCCTGGCCGACACGTTGACGGGTAACACGCTGGCCAACGTGCTGGTCGGCGGCCCGGGCAACGATACCCTCACCGGTGTGGCGGGGAACGACGTCTATCGATTCGACCTCGATGAGAACCTCGGGGCCGATACACTGAATGAAGCCGGAGGTGGGATCGACACGCTCGACTTCTCGCCGACGACCGGCATCGGCGCCACGGTCGATCTGTCGCTGGCGACCGTGCAGACGATCGCCGCCGGTCGCCTGACGCTCGTTCTCGGCTCGGCCACCACCTTCGAGAACATCATCGGTGGTGCGGCGAATGACACGCTCACCGGCAATACGTTGGTGAACGTGCTGACGGGGGGAGCGGGAGACGACACCCTCTCCGGCGGTAATGGCAACGACAGCTACCTGTTCGATGCGGACAATCCGCTGGGAACAGACACCCTGGTCGAAACGGCCACCGGCGGTACCGATCTGATCGACTTCACCGGCACCTCGGCCAGTGTGACGCTCGACCTCTCCTTGGCGACCACACAGGTGATCAACACCAACCTGTCGCTG
>JBIKTI010000292.1:0-4119 GCA_044348205.1 Phycisphaerales bacterium
GCTGAGCCTCGACCTTGCGCTCGGCGGCCGCGGTCTTCCGCGCGGACGCATCATCGAGATCTTCGGCCCTGAGTCGTCGGGCAAGACCACGCTCGCCCTCACGGTCGTCGCCAACGCGCAGAAGACAGGCGGCGTCGCCGCGTTCATCGACGCCGAGCACGCGCTCGACCCGTCGTGGGCCAAGCGCATCGGCGTCAACCTCGATGAGATGCTGGTGTCGCAGCCCGACACGGGCGAGCAGGCGCTCGAAATCTGCGAGATGCTCGTCCGCTCGAACGCCGTCGACATCATCGTCATCGACTCGGTGGCGGCCCTCATCCCGAAGGCCGAAATCGAGGGTGAAATGGGCGATTCCGTGGTCGGACTCCAGGCGCGCCTCATGTCGCAGGCGATGCGCAAGCTCACGGGCGCCATCGCGAAGAGCGAGTGCATCGTGATCTTCATCAACCAGCTCCGCGAGAAGATCGGCGTCATGTTCGGTTCGCCCGAGACGACGACCGGCGGCAAGGCGCTGAAGTTCTATGCATCGGTCCGCATCGACATCCGGCGCATCGGCGCCATCAAGGATGGCGAGCGCAATGTCGGCAACCGCGTGCGCGCCAAGGTCGTCAAGAACAAGATCGCGCCGCCGTTCCGCGAGGCCGAGTTCGACATCATGTTCACCGAGGGCATCTCCGCCGCGGGCGATCTCGTCGATCTCGCATCCGAGGATGGCGTCATCGAGAAGGCGGGTGCGTGGTTCAGCTACAAGGGAACGCGCATCGGCCAGGGCCGCGAGAACGCCAAGGCGTTCCTCAAGGAGAACCCCGCGATGTTCGCAGAGGTTCGCCAGCGTGTGCTTGAGAAGCGCATGGCGGCCGTCGAGGCGGCAGGCCGTGGTCGCGCTGCGCCCGCTGCCAAGCCCGAGGCGGATGAAGACGAAGATGAATGATCCCCTCTGGTGAGTCGTTGCGCGTGGGAGTCGCCGAGAATCAGGCGGCGTGGGGGCTTTGGCCGCGCGCCTTCGTGGCGGCTCGGCTCCTCGGGGTTCGCTCTGTGCTTGGGGCTCGACGCGCATTCAATGGTCCATTCGCGTAGCGCAGGCAGGGCGTCGAGGCTCCTCACGCCCTGCCTGCGTTTGTTGCTTGGGCACCGAGACATGCGGTCGCGCGGCCGTGGCGGGGTGGAGGTTGATCGGGAGGGGCGCACTCCGTACACTTCCGATCCGCTGCGGTCGTGGCGAAATGGCAGACGCGCTAGTTTCAGGTACTAGTGGGGCAACCCGTGGAGGTTCAAGTCCTCTCGACCGCATTGAAGCGAGCCCGGCGAAAGCTGGGCTCGTTTGCTTATGGCAACCCGAAGCCTCACAACCGATGATCTTCTCTTCGTAAGCTTCGGCGACAAGGTGATTGCCGTCGACCGCGTCGACGGCAGTGTCGTCTGGAAGTGGAAGGCTTCGAAGTCCACCGGGCTCGTCGCGCTGCTTCCGAGCGTCGACCGGCTCTTTGTGAGCATCAACGGCTACACCTGGGCGCTTGACCCGACGAACGGCGCGGAGCTTTGGTTCCAGCCGTTCAAGGGTGAGGGCATGGGTGTCGCGATGCTCGCGACCATGCGGGATGGCGTTTCCAACGCGCCGTTGACAGGGGGCGCTGCGGCCTCCGCATCGGGTGGTGGCGGAGGCGATGGCGGCGGGGACTGACGCGCGGGACGCGGTTGAGCGAGTTCTTGGCTTTCCGCAGGAGACGCAGCCGAGGGCATCAGCCGATGGCGGCGCTCGTCGACGCGCGCAGGCGCTCGATCGCAGCGATCACGCGCTTCGCGGCGTCGTCGCAATCGGCGGCGGTCGTCTCGCGCGAGAGGCTGAAGCGGATCGAGCCGTGCGCGACTTCAGGCGGGATGCCCATCGCAAGGAGAATCGGCGACGGGTCGAGGGAGCCAGAGCTGCACGCAGCGCCTGCCGATGCGAACACGCCGCGCTCGGAAAGCAGGAGGAGGATCGCCTCGGCCTCGAGTCTCGTAAAGCCGATGTTCGTCGTGTTCCAGAGGCGCTGCGCGTGCTGTGCGTGGATCACACCGCCGGTCGCTTGCGCGACCGTCTGCTCGAATCGGTCGCGCAACCGGGTTCCGCGCGCAACGCCGTCGCCCGCAACCCACGCGCGCGCGAGGTCGGCTGCGACGCCGAAGCCCACGATCGCAGCGGTACTCTCAGTGCCGCCGCGTCGTTCGCGCTCCTGCGGTCCTCCGTAGGTCTGCGGCGTCACGCGCACATTGCGCCGTACATAGAGCGCCCCGACGCCCTTGGGGCCATGCAGCTTGTGCGCCGCGAAACTCGCGAGGTCGATCTGCATCGCGGCGAGGTCCGTCGGCATCTTGCCGACCCACTGCGTGGCATCCGTGTGGAACCGAACGCCATGCTCGCGGCACAGCGCGCCTGCGCGCGCGATGTCTGTGATCGCACCCGTCTCGTTGTTCGCCCACATCAGGCTGACGAGCGCGACTTCATCTGCGCGCGCGGCGAGCAGCGCCTCGAGCGCCTCGAGATCGGGCGTGCCAGGGGCAGCGTGCGACCCCGCCAGCCACACGACCTCCGTGCCGCGCCTCTCGCACTGCTGCGCGAATTCGCGAACCGCGCTGTGCTCGAACCTTGTCGTCACCAGCACGCGGCGCGCAGGGTCGGTCGCGGCGAAGTGCTCCAGCGAGCCGCGGATCGCGAGGTTCGCGCCTTCCGTGCCCCCCGAGGTGAAGACGAGCTCGCGCTCCTGGCAGCCGACGAGCCTTGCCACGCTTTCGCGTGCGAGTTCCAGCACGCGCTTGGCCTCGCCGCCCGCGCGATGGACGCTGGACGGATTGGCCCACGCCTCCCGCATCGCGCGTGTGACCGCCTCGACCACCTCGTCGGCGGGCCGCGTCGTCGCGTTCGAGTCGAGATAGATGCGTTCCACGAGCCGCAAAGTGTAGTTCCCCGCGCTGCGAGGGGATTCGGTGCCTATCGCCCGCGCCACGCGCGGTAGCGGGCGATGAGGGCGCTCGTCGAGCTGTCGTGTGCGCCCTTCGTGGCCTTCGCGCCCGAAAGTTCGGGAATGATCCTCTTGGCCAGGACCTTGCCGAGCTCGACGCCCCACTGGTCGAAGCTGTTCACGCGCCAGATCGAACCTTGCACGAACACCTTGTGCTCGTAGAGCGCGATGAGCCGCCCGAGCATGCGCGGCGAGAGCTTCTCGCAGAGGAGCGTGTTCGACGGACGGTTGCCCGGGAAGGTGCGGTGCGGCACGAGCCACTCGGGCGTGCCCTCGGCGCGCACCTCGGCGGGCGTCTTGCCGAACGCGAGCGCCTCGCCCTGCGCGAACAGGTTCGCGAGGAGGATGTCGTGGTGCATGCCCGTCGCGGGCGCGCCGACATCGTGGAGCGGCTTCGCGAAGGCGAGGAAGTCGCAGGGGACGGGCGAAGTTCCCTGATGGATCATCTGATAGAACGCGTGCTGGCCGTTCGTGCCCGGCTCGCCCCAGATCACGGGCGCGGTCTGCCAGCGGCACGCTGCGCCGTCGAGCTGCACGCGCTTTCCGTTCGACTCCATGTCGAGCTGCTGCAGGTACGCGCTGAAGCGATGCAGGTACTGGCAGTAGGGGAGCACCGCCACGGTGTCGAACCCGAGGAACTCGCGGTTCCAGATCCCGACGAGCGCGAGGAGATACGGAAGGTTCTTCTTCGCGGGCGCCGTGCGGAAGTGCTCGTCCATGTCGCGGAAACCCGCGAGAAGCTCGTGAAAGCCGTCGGGTCCGACCGCGATCATCGTCGAGAGTCCGATCGCCGAGTCCATCGAGTAGCGGCCGCCGACCCAATCCCAGAAGCCGAACATGTTGGCGGTGTCGATGCCGAACTTCGCGACTTCCTCGGCGTTCGTCGACACGGCGACGAAATGCCTGGCGACGGCCGCGGGGTTCTTCAGCTTCGCGAGCGTCCACGCGCGCGCCGTCTGCGCGTTCGTCATGGTCTCGATCGTGGTGAAGGTCTTCGAGCTCACGATGAAGAGCGTGGTCTCGGGGTCGAGGTCGCGCGTCTTCTCGTAGAAATCCTCGCCGTCGATGTTCGACACATAGCGGCACGCGATGTCGCGCCGCGTGAAGTCCTTGAGCGCCT
>JBIKTI010000036.1:0-12085 GCA_044348205.1 Phycisphaerales bacterium
CGACGCTGTGGTGTTCGAGGCGCTCCTCGAGTCGACTCCGTTCGCCAACCTCCTCGGCGACGGGGCGGAGCGCGTGATCGACGCGCAGCCCTCGCTCGGCATCTCGCTCGGCGAGCGCGGCGACCTTCAGGCGAACTTCGAGGTGCGCACCCGCCCGCGTGTCCCCGTCGCTGGCGAGCGCGGCGGCGACCCGATCTCGGTCTTCCTCACCGTGCGCAAGTTCGGCCCGCTCGGATCGCTCGACGACCTCAAGGGCGCGTTCGGCGCCGTGGTCGGATATGCGGAGCAACTGGCGGAGACGCGCGTCGTGCCGCATCTCGTGATGCCGATCCACGAGGTGCTCTCGTCGCGCGGGTGAGGACATAGGATCCATCCATGCCCTTCGATCGCAGCGCGTCGCCGCTCTCCTTCGCCCCGATCCTCGCCGCCACGCTCTGCATGGCGGCCGCGCAGATCGCGACCGCGGACGGAACCAGGGTCTCCGACACAGAGCCGCCCGCACAGGCCATGCGCGAAGACCCTGCGCTTGCTGCGGACCTTGCGATCCTCGCGCGTTTCGATGTTCCGTTCGCGGAGCCGAAGTCCTTCCGCGACGCAACGGCCCGCCAGGTGATCGACGAAGCCGCGAAGGCGGCAGGCCTCGCTGTCGAGATCGACAGCCAGATCGTGGGCGAGTCGGGCGGATGGGAACTGATCCAGCTCAGTTGCGACGCCCGCACCCCGCGCGAGGCGCTCGACGCCGTCGCGCAGGCGATCTCGACGAGCTATCGCCGCATGGAGCTTGAGGTCGTGGCGGGGATCCCCGTCTTCAGCGAGTACTCGCGTGCGACGCGGCTCGTCGCGCTCAGGCGCTACGACCTGCAGCCGATCTTCGCGCGCATGGCGGCGGACCGCTCCGAGGATGCGGACGACGACGCACGCACCGCCACCATCACGGACATCCTCACCGAGGGGGTCGACCCCGAAGGCTGGGTCGATCTCGGCGGCAACATCTCGAGGCTGCGTGTCATCGGCCGCACGCTCATCGTGTGGACGACCCCGTCGCGGCATCACGCGCTTGCGAGCCTTCTGCAGGAACTCGAGCACGCGCTTCCAGCACTGAACCAGGTCTGGCGCATCCGCGTGGCAATCGTCTCGCCGGGCGTCGACGCGGGCGCCCTCGAGACCGCGCTTGGCTCACAGGCTGGGCTCGACGCGCTACTCGAGGCGGACGGCGCCTCTCTCGTCGCTGCGCCGCGGCTCCTCGCGCTGCGAGGACAGGAGGCGTCGATCACCGTTGAAGGCGGTGAGGATGCCGTCGAGGTGCGAATCACCCCGACGGTGTCCCGCGACGCGTCGCTTGTCAAGGTCCTGCGACGCACGGGCGAACGCACGATGGCCGTGACGCTGCGCGCCGTCGAACGCGTGAGAGGCGCTGGAGTCGTGGTCGTGGGCGACGAGACGCTTCTCGTCGAGGTGCTGTGCGAGGACGCAGCAGAGGCCCCGGACGCAGCCGACCAAGGCAAAGGCGCGTCCGCCGCGTCTCTTGTGGAGACGCAGCAGAAACCCCGCTCGGAGTGAGGTCAGCCGACCTTCTTGAAGTCGAGGTGCTGCGCCACGCTCGCGATGTCCTTCGCAAGCTGCGGCGTCACCTGGATCGTGAAGCTCTGGCCAGCGGCGACGCGCACGAGGCGCGTGCAGCGGGCGCGGACAAGCCACATGCGGCCTGCGCGCGGACGACGCTCGTTGAGCTCGTTGACGCGGGTCTTCTGCAGCTTCTTGAGCGTGCGCTGGGCGCCGCGCTCGAGGCGCATGAGCCGCTCGATCGTGCGGAACCCACCGTCGGTCAGGGGGACAGACTTGAGCGTGAAGGTCACAGTGCCGGTGGTGGGGATCGTGCTCATGCGAGGCTCGCTTTGAAGAGCCAAGCAATGTACCGAAACTTGCGGCAGCCCGCAAGGCGCCTCGGCGCGGACCCATGGAAGCTGCCCAGCCAGGCATCGGCCGGGCGCGCGATTTCTCGGACGCGCTGCCTCACCTCTGGCCGACGGCGGACGGATCCGCGTAGAGCAGATAGAGGCCCTGCGTCCCGAGCCGTCCGCCACCCGCCGCAAGGAGCGACTCGTATCGACCGCGCGCGAGCCTGACAGCGGGCAGGTCGAGCCCGAGCTCCGCTGCCTCCTCCTCCGCGATGCGCAGGTCCTTCACGAGGTGCTCGACGAGGAACCCCGGTGCGAAATCGCCCGAGAGGACGCGCGGGGCCAGCACGGAGATCGACCACGACGCGGCGGCCCCGCCACCGACCGACGCCAGCACCTGCTGCGGGTCGAGGCCCGCGCGGACCGCAAGGTGGAGCGCCTCGCACATCCCGAGGGTGCTCGCGGCGACGAGCACCTGGTTCACGATCTTGGTGCGTTGCCCAGCCCCCGCCCCGCCCTGATGGACGACGGTCTTCCCAAACGCCTCGAAGAGCGGCCGCGCCCGCTCGAACGCGGCCGCAGCGCCGCCGACCATGATCGAGAGCGTTCCGTTGCGGGCGCCGATGTCGCCGCCCGAGACGGGCGCGTCGAGGCTCTCCGCGCCAAGCGAGCTCGCGGCCTCCGCGATGCGGCGCGAGAGGCTCGGCGGCGAGGTGCCGAAGTCGATGACGACCTGTCCGCGCGAAAGCGCCGCCCTGACGCCGCGTTCTCCGAACACGACCTCCTCGAGTTCGGCGGGAAGCCCCACATTGGTGCAGATGAAGTCTGCGCCGCGGGCGGCGAGTTCGGGAGAGTCGGCCCAGGATGCTCCCTCGTCGAGGAGCGCAGCGCAGCGCGACCGCGTGCGCGAGTGCACCGTGACGGCGTAGCCCGCGCGCAGGAGATGGCGCACCATCGACGAACCCATGATGCCAGCGCCGATCCAGCCGACGCGCCCCTTCGAACCATCGCGCGTCGCCGAGTGCTGCAGTCCGTCAGTCATGCTCAAGAGCTCCTTCCCGTGGACGCGTCCACGAAGGGACGGATCATCCCCGATCCGCGGGGTTTCGTCCCGAGGCTCGCGGGCGACCCGCCGCCGGCCTGATTTCCCCTCGATGGGCCCTCGGCCGCACACGCGCCCGTCCGTTTCGCGGACACTGCGCCGTCGTGCGTCTGCAGCCGCCGCGCCCGGACGGAAACGCGGGTTCCGCGCATCCTGCCGCCTGCGCCTCGGTTGCACGCGCTCGATCGAGGAATCATCCGAGACATCACCGACACCTGAGACCGAAGAGGACCTTCGCATCATGGCAACAGCGTCGCGAGACATCACCGCCATCGAGCAGGATGTGGCCGAGAAGTGCCGTCCGTTCCGCCTGCTCGAGCAGGAGATCCACCGCATCATCGTCGGGCAGGACGAGCTCGTGCACGGCATGCTGCTCGGGCTCCTCGCGAACGGCCACATCCTCATCGAGGGCGTGCCGGGGCTCGCGAAGACCACCGCCGTCAGCTGCCTCGCGAGCGGCCTGCGCGTTCAGTTCCAGCGCATCCAGTTCACGCCCGACCTCCTGCCCGCGGATCTCGTGGGCACGATGGTCTATCGCCCGAACTCGGGCGACTTCGCCGTGAAGAAGGGCCCGATCTTCACCAACATCGCGCTCGCCGACGAGATCAACCGCGCGCCCGCCAAGGTGCAGTCGGCGCTTCTCGAGGCCATGCAGGAGCGGCAGGTCACGATCGGGAGCGAGACCTTCCCCCTTCCCGAGCCGTTCCTCGTGCTGGCGACGCAGAATCCCGTCGAGCAGGAG
Organism: Phycisphaerales bacterium; assembly: GCA_044348205.1. Classification (GTDB taxonomy): domain Bacteria; phylum Planctomycetota; class Phycisphaerae; order Phycisphaerales; family SM1A02; genus QWPT01. The sequence goes on from JBIKTI010000036.1 coordinate 3,743, forward strand.
GGAACCTATCCCCTGCCCGAGGCGCAGGTCGACCGCTTCATGCTCAAGATCCTCGTGCGCTACCCGACCGCGCGCGAGGAGCGGCAGATCCTCGACCGCATGTCGCGCTCGACCGCGAGCCACACGGTGTCGCCCGTGATGAAGCCCGAGGAGATCGCGGCCGCGCGCGGCGTGGTCGACGAGATCGTGATGGACGACCGCCTCAAGGACTACATCGTCTCGCTCGTCGTCGCCTCACGCGACCCGAAGTCCGCGAAGGTGCCGCTCGACGGGCTCGTGGCGTTCGGCGCGTCGCCGCGCGCGACCATCGCCCTGTCGCGGGCGGCGCGCGCCAACGCGTTCCTCGACGGCCGCGGCTTCGTGACGCCGCAGGATGTGAAGGATGTGGCGCCGCTCGTGCTGCGCCACCGCTTGGTCCCGAGCTTCGAGGCGGAGGCCGAGGACAAGACCGGCGACGACCTCGTGCGCATCCTCCTCGCGCATGTCGCTGTGCCGTGACGGCGGGCACCGAGCGTAACCACGCGCAACCAGACGAATGAACCGATGCTGACGCCCGAGATCCGACGCAAGATCAGGGACATCGAGATCCGCGCGAGCCACCTCGTGAACGATGTGCTCGCGGGGCAGTACCGCTCCGCGTTCAAGGGCCGCGGCATGGAGTTCGAGGAGGTGCGGCCGTACCTCTTCGGCGACGATGTGCGCGCGATCGACTGGAATGTGAGCGCGCGCATGGGCGACCCGCATGTGAAGGTCTTCCGCGAGGAGCGCGAGCTGACGGTGATCCTCGCGGTCGACCTCTCGGGCTCCCTCGGGTTCGGCACGCGCGTCGAGGAGAAGCGCGAGCTCGTCGCGGCCGTGGCAGCCACCATCGCCTTCAGCGCCATCCGTTCGAACGACCGCGTGGGCATGCTCCTCTTCACAGACCGCGTCGAGACCTTCGTGCCTCCGCGGAAGGGCGCGCGGCATGTGCTGCGGATCGTGCGCGATCTCCTGGCGTTCGAACCCACGGGGCGCGGCACGGACATCGGCCGCGCGCTCGACGAACTCGCACGGAACCTCTCGCGGCGATCCGTCGTGTGCGTGGCGAGCGACTTCCTCCAGCCTGCTGGCGCAGCGCCGTGGGAGACGGCGCTCGCGCGCTTCCGCAGGCGCCACGACCTCATCCCCATCGTCGTGTCCGACCCGTTCGAGCGCACGATCCCCGATGTCGGCATCGTCGAGCTCGAGGACCTCGAGACGGGCGTGCGCCGCGTGTTCGACACATCCTCGCGCTGGGTGCGCGAGGCCTGGCGCGAGATCGCGGACGACCGCATCGTCTCGCGCGACCGCCTCTTCCGCCGCGCACGGGTCGAGCCGCTCGCACTCGAGACGGGAACGGACTTCATCGCGCCCTTGCGCAGCTACTTCGCGCGGCGCGAGTCGAGGAGGGCGCGATGAGCGCGGCGTCCGCCGTGACAAGCAGGGCCTTGCGCGCCCTCGCAGCCCTTGCCGCGGCGATGGTCGCGCTGCTTGGCCTCGCACGCGACGCGCACGCGCAGGTCGCGCCGGCGCGCACCGAGTTCGACGGGCTCGCGGTCGTGTCGTCGGTCGATGAAGCCTCCGACGCCACCTCAGATGCCGGCCGCACGATCGAGGTCGGCGCGCCGATCACCGTGCGCCTGCGGTTCGAGGGCGCGGCCGCAGCCCGCGCCACGATCGATCCGCCGCGCACGCTCGGCGACTTCGATGTGCTGTCCGTCACGCAGCCCGTGCGGACGGCGGACGGCGTGCATGAGGCGACCATCGTGCTCACCACGCTCGACGCGGGTGAACGAACCCCGCCCCCGCTTCCCCTGCGCTGGCTCGTCGACGGGGCAGTCATGCGCGGAGAGGCCGCCTTGCCCGCGATCACGGTCGCAAGCCTCGTGGGCGACGAGTTCGACCCCGCGGGCTTCCGCGACATCGCGGGCGAGATCGCTGCCCCGAGCGCGGGTCCGCCATGGACGGTTCTCGCCACAGTCGCGCTCCTCCTCCTCGCTGCGGCGGGCGCGATCCTCTGGGCGGTCCTGCGCCGCGGGCCCGCAGCGCCGCCTGAACCCGATGCCTGGGCGCTCGCCGAGCTTGCGCGTCTTTCCGCGGAGGGACTCCCCGCGCGGCGCGAGTTCGGGCGCTTCGCAGACGGATTGAGCGCGATCGTGCGACGGTATGCGGCGCTGCGCTTCGCGATTCCTGCAGAAAAGCTGACCACGCGCGAGTTCGTGCGCGCCGCGGAGTCGCACGCGGACTTCCCCGCCGGCGAGACGGAACGGCTGCGCGCACTCCTGACGCTCGCCGATTTCGTCCGCTTCGCCCATGCCGAGCCAGAGCCCGCAGAGTGCGACGCGCAGCTGGCCGAGGCGCAGCGCCTTGTCGAGGCGACCAGGGTGCCCGCGCAGGGGGCGATCGCCGCGGCCACCGACACGGAGGTCGCACGATGACCTTCCACCCCGACAGCTGGTGGGTGCTCTTCCTTCTGCCGCTCGCCGCGCTGCCGCTTCTCAGGCTCAGGCGCCGCTCGCGTCGCGCGACCGTCTCCTTCAGCGCGCTCGACGCCGTCGCAGGCGCGCCCCCTGGCCGCGCAGCGCGGCTGCTTCCGCTCCTTCCCGTGCTGCGCGCGCTTGCGATCGCGCTCGTGATCCTCTCGATCGCGCGACCCGTCATTCCGAACGAACGCACGCGCACGCTTGTCGAGGGCGTCGCCATCAACCTCGTCGTCGACCGCAGCGACTCGATGCGCGCGCTCGACTTCACGATCGACGGCGAGGAGACGAACCGCCTCGACGCGCTGAAGGACATCGCCACGCGGTTCGTCCTCGGCGGCGATGGATTCCGCGGGCGCGCGAGCGACCTCGTGGGCGTGGTCGCCTTCGCAGGCTACGCCGACAGCGTGGTGCCGCTCACGCTCGACCATGAGGTCGTGGCCGACGCACTCAGGCAGGTGCGCTTTCCCGAGGGCGCGCTCGAGCAGGGAACCGCGATCGGCGACGCCGTCGCGCTTGCCGTCGAGAAGCTCGTCGACGCCTCGGACCGCGCCAACCGCGACGGAACCGTGCGCGTCGCCTCGAAGGTCGTCATCCTGCTCACGGACGGCGAATCGAATGTCGGCGAACTCACGCCGCAGGAGGCAGCGCAGCTTGCTGTGTCGACGGGCGTTCGCATCTACGCCATCGGCCTCGGGCGCGAGGGATTCGCGCCCGTCCCAGTGCGCACGCCGTTCGGCGTGCAGATCCAGAATGTGCCCGTCTCGATCGACGAGAAGACGCTCACGGAGATCTCGGAGGCGACGGGCGGCCGCTACTTCCGCGCGACGGACAGCGACAGCCTCGAGCGGATCTACGAGACGATCGACGGGCTCGAGAAGAGCTCGATCGAGGAGACGAAGCTCGTGCGCTACCGCGATCTCGCTGTCGAGCTGCCGCTCGGCGAAGGAACGATCCTGCCCCCCTTCCTCGCGCTCGCGCTCATCCTTCTCGCGGCGGAGACGCTCCTCTCGACCACGCTCCTGCGGAGGCTCGCATGACGCGGTCGCCGCTCCAGATCCTCGCGGAAGCCGCCTTCACGCAGACGGACGGCTTCCTGTGGCTCGTCGCGGTCGCAGCGGCGGCCGCGCTCCTCGTCGTCGACGCGCGCTGGCGCGGCGCAGCGCTCCGCCGCCTTGCCGACCACGCGCTCCTCTCCCGCATCGCGCCGAGCGTGCTCGGGGCGCGCACGACGCTTCGCGCCGTGCTCCTTCTCGTGGCGATGGCCTTTCTCGCGGTCGCGCTCGCGGATCCGCGCGGCGGAGAGTCGCGCGAAGAGGTCGAGCAGCGCGGCGTCGACCTCGTGGTCGTGGTCGATGTCTCGCGGAGCATGCTCGCGGAGGATGTGGCGCCGAACAGGCTCGGCCGCGCGCGGCAGTTCGCGGCGGACCTCGTCGAGGAGCTCGGGAGCGACCGCGTCGGTCTCGTCGAGTTCGCGGGCGTCCCTGCCGTCCGCTGCCCGCTCACCTTCAACCACCGCACCTTCCTGTCGCAACTGGCGCTGCTTTCGCCGAAGTCGACCGTGCGAGGGGGCTCGATGCTCGGCGACGCCATCCGCCTCGCTGCGGAATCGCTCGACGGCGAAGGCGCAGGCCGAGCGATCGTCGTCCTCTCTGACGGCGAGGACATGGAGAGCGAGCCCGTCGAGGCGGCCGCGACCGCCTACAGCGAGCGTGGCGTGCGCACCGTGGCGATCGGGATCGGCGACGCTGCGGATGGCGCGCGCATCCCCGTCGTCGACGGCGATGCAAGGCGCTTCCTCGTGCACGAGGGCGAGGAGGTGTGGAGCCGCATGGATCCGACGCTCCTCGCCGCCGTCGCAGAGCAAGGCGGAGGCTTCTTCGTCGAAGCGGGAACGACGCAGGCAGACATGGGCGATGTCGCGCGCGCGCTCACAGCCATGCTCGAGTCGAGCACGCGCGAGCGCGGCAGCGTCGCGGCGCGCGAACCCCTCTTCCAGTGGCTTGCAGGGGCCGCACTGCTTGCGCTCCTTGTCGAGGCGGTGCTGCGGCCGCGCGGCGCGACGCGGGCCACCGCGGCCCCTGCGCCCGAACAACGGGGGCGGCGACGCGAGCGCCGCGCGACGGAGCCAGGAGGATCGACATGACGCGACACGACGCCCCGTCACGGATGCACAGCCTCGGAGCCGCGCCGCTTGCCGTCGCGCTCCTCCTCGGCCAGGCGGCCACCGAGCCAGCCCCGGAGAAGGCCCAGCCAGCGCCAGAGGTTCGCTACAACGAAGGAGTCGCCCTCTACCGCGAAGGCCGTCTGTCCGAGGCCAAGGAGCGCTTCGGCGACGCGGCGTCGCGCGCCCGCGCGGAGGTCGCCGCACGCGCCCTCTACAACGGCGGAACGACCCGCTACGCCGAGACGCTGCCGCTCGTGGCCGCGGACCAGCCAGACGAGGCCCGCGCCGCTCTCCGTCCGCAGGCGATCACCGCGCTCGAGGATGCGCTGCAGACCCTCAAGGACGCCATGCGCGCGGACCCTGGCAATCGAGATGCGCGCGTGAACGCGGAGCTGGCCCATAGGCTCCTCAAGAAGCTGCGCGAGGAGGAGCGGCAGCAGCGTCAAGAGCAAGAGCAGGAGCAGCAACAGCAGGATCAGCAGCAACAGCAAGAGCAAGAGCAAGAGCAGGAGCAGCAACAGCAGGATCAGCAGCAACAGCAGGATCAGCAGGATCAGCAGCAGCAGCAACAGCAGGAACAGCAGGAACAGCAAGAGGATCGACAGCAGCAGGAGCAGCAGCAGCAGCAGCGCGAAGAGCAGCGTCAGGAGAAGCAGATGACCCGCAACGAGATCGAACGGCTCCTGCAGCGCGTCCGCGAACGCGAGCGGGCGCGGCTTGAGCAACTCGCATCGCGCACGCGCGGACAGACCTCGCCTGCACCGCGCGACTGGTAGCGCCCGGCTTCCGATGAACCACACGATGCACGCACTTTCCACCAGTCTCCTTCACGCGCGTCATGCCCTCCACGGGCTCGCGATCCTGTTCGTCTCCCTGATGCTCCCGTTCCTCGGCGCCAGAGCGCACGCGCAGCGAGTCACCGCCGAGATCGGATCGCGCGAGCTCTTCCTCGACGAGCCTGTGCGCGTGGTCGTGCGTGTCGACGATGCGGCGGAGTTCGACGGACCGACGCTGCCCTCGGTCGAGGTCCTGCGCGCCGCGGGCGTCGAGATCGCGCGTCTGCCGGGCGAGCAGACTTCGCGCAGCGTGCAGATCCTCAACGGACGGCGCACAGAGCGCTCCACCATCGCGGTCACCTTCGAGGTGACTCCACGCAGGCTTGGAGCGGCGGAGATTCCACCCTTCGCCGTCACCGTCGCGGGCAAGGAGCTCCGCACGACGGCGATCCCGATCTCCGTGGCGCGCTCCGAGACGGGCGACCTGATGCGGGTCTCCGTGCGAGCCTCGCCCGAGCCGATCTTCGTCGGGCAGCAAGGTGTGCTCAGGCTCGAGCTCGCCGTGAAGCGCTACCGCGACACCGAGTTCGGCATCACGCTCGACGAGGGGTCGATCTGGTCGCTGATCGATCGCGACGGCTCCAACTGGGGCGTCTTCAACAACGCGCTCGTGCGGCTCCTCAGCGAGGGCCGTCGGCCGCGCGGCGAGGTCCGCGAGATCGACGGCGCCGAGTACATCGTGTTCGCGATCGACCGGCCGTTCGATCCGATCACGGCGGGAACACCCGAGCTCGGGGAGATCCGCATCCGCATGGACTACCCGACGCGCCTCCGCAGGGGAAGCGGCTTCCTCGGCGACAGCCGCCTCACGCTCGGCGCATCGCGGCCGATCAGCGGCCGCGTCGGCGACGCCACGGTCGATGTGCGCGCCGTGCCGACGGAGGGCGCGCCGCCATCGTGGAATGGAGCCGTCGGCGAGTTCGATCTTGTGGTCGAGGCACGGCCCATGAGCGTTTCCGTGGGGGACCCGATCACGCTGACGATCACGGCGACCGATCGCTCTGGCAGTGCGTCGCTCGGGGGGCTTCAGGCGCCGCCGCTTGCGGAAGCCCCCGCGCTCGTCGATCGATTCCGCGTCGCGCGCGACGCCGCGGCGGGTGTGGTCGAGGGCAGGCGCAAGGTCTTCACGCAGACGATCCGCGCCATGTCCGACGCTGTTGGGGAGATTCCCCCGATCGAGCTCGCGGCGTTCGACCCCGCCACGGGTGAGTTCCGCGTGGTGAAGAGTGCCGCCATTCCGATCGTGGTGCGCCCAAGCGCAGTGGTCCGTGCGATCGAGCCGGCGGTCGCGGAGGCGCCCGGCGCGGCCGTCCCATCCGCGCGTGCCGAGTTCACCCGCGTCGAGGGCGGCCTGCTTGCGAACGCGTCCGTCGCCGAGTGCTCAACCCAAGGTTCGCTGGCGCCATCGCACATCGCGCTCGGTGCGGTGCCGCTCGCGATGGCGCTCGCTGCTCCGTTCGTCGGCCGACTCGCCCGCTCGCGTGGCGACTCCGCCGCGAGTCGACGCCGCCGCGCGCTGGGCGACGCTGAGCGCGCGATCGACGCCGCCGCGTCGGGCGATGCGGTCGAGGAATCACTTCTTCGTCTCGTGGGCGCACTCTGCGACGCCGAGCCGGGAACCCTCTCGCGCAAGGATGCGGCCGAGCGTCTCGCGCGACATGGCGTGCGAGAGGAACTCGTCTCTCGGCTCGACGAGTTCCTGCGTCGATGCGAGCGTGCGCGATACACAGGCGAGTCCGTCGATGGCCGCGATGCGCGGGAGCTCGTGCGCGCAGTCGCGGATGCTGTCGCGCGCGCAGAACGGGGCGCCTCATGACGCGCACCGTCTCGGGAGCGCCTCCGGCCGTGCGGATGGCGGTCACGGCCCTTCTTCTGCTCGCCACGATCGCGGTCGCGGCGATCGTCGTTCGTGGGCGTGCCGGATCGGTCGACACGCTCACCGTCGAGTCCGCCGAGGCGGCCTATGCCGAAGGCCTTGCCCTCGCGAAGGACGATCCTGCGTCTGCGCGCGCGCACTTCCTCGACAGCGCAGCGATGTTCGCGGAGGCTGCGCGCGCAGAGCCCACGGCGGGACTCCTCTACAACAGGGCCAACGCGCTCGCACGCGCGGGCGAGGTCGGGCACGCGATCGCCGCCTATCGCGCTGCATCGGCGTTGGCGCCCGCGGATGCGCGGATCGCGGCGAATCTCGCGGAGACACGCTCGAGCCTGGCGAGGAGGATCGATCCACCCGCTCCGCATCTTCTCGAGCGCGCAGCGGGATTCTGGGGAGCGCTCGACGAATCCTCGCGCTGGATCGGCGCGATCCTCCTGCTCGCCATCGGTTCCGCGCTCCTCATCGTCACAGAGCGGCCGCGCCGTGCGGCGATCGTGACGATGGCGTGTGCCGCCCTCGCGTCGGCGGCGCTCCTCGCCTCGACGGTGCTGCTCGACCAGTGGCGCCGCGCGGAGGTGACGCGGGTCGTCGTGCTCACGGAACCGACCATTTTGCGCAAAGGCAATGGCGAGGGTTTCGAGCCAGCGCTCGTCGAGCCGCTTCCCGCGGGAACGGAAGCCACTCGCACGGAGGAACGGCCAGGTTGGCTCGCGATCACGCTCGGCGACGGCACCACGGGCTGGGTCCCCACCGCCGCCACGGCACGCCCGTGAAGGTCCGCGCGTGCGCGCTCACGCCGTCTTTGAACGGTCGCCGCTGCGGCGGCTCACTTTGCTGCCACTGCAGTTTCGACCCACGCCAACGGAGGCCGAGATCATGAGTGCCCGTCAGACGGAGTCCGGACGAAGTCCGGACGCAGTCTGCGGAACGGATGGTGTCAGCCGTCGACTCCCACACGAACCGTTC
>JBIKTI010000037.1:0-12084 GCA_044348205.1 Phycisphaerales bacterium
AGGGGACGGCCTTGACGGAGGGAACGGCCTTGACGGAGGGGGGGACGGCCTTCGCGGGCTTCGCGACCGCAGCAGGCTTCGCCACGGGAGCAGGCGACTTCTCCGCGGGAGCGGGCGACTTCAGCACGGGAGCGGGCGACTTCGCCACGGGAGCGGGCGACTTCGCCACGGGAGCGGGCGACTTCACCACGGGAGCGGGCGACTTCACCACGGGAGCGGGCGATTCAGTGGCGGGCGCAGGCGCGGCCTTCCCGACCTTGATCGCGCCGTGCGGCTCGATCTTGGGAAGACGCGAGGGAGTGCGGGCCGAGCGCTCGGCGGCCGACTCCGACGCTGCGTGGTTCCGCGGCGCCGCCTTCGCCATGCTCGAATGCTGCTTGCTCGATGTTTCTGAGCCGTTGACGCGGCGCGAGTTGCGCGCGGGAGTGTCCTTCGACATAAGGAACGAAGGATAGCGAAACACGCGAGCGCACGCAAATAGTTCGTCGTAAGTCCATGTTGTATATGTACTTCCGCGTAATCGCCGCCCTGCCGTCGCTGCCCAACGCGATTGCGCTCCCTCCCGTACCTTCCGCACATGGAACGAACGCTCCGCAAGCAGTCCCTCGCGCTCGAGAGCTGGCGCGCCCTCCGCATCCTCAGCGAGTTCGTCGACGGCGTCGAGACGATGTCCCGCTATCCATCGGGTGTCGCCGTGTTCGGCTCTGCGCGGCTCAAGCCAGACCACCCCGCCTACGCGCAGGCGGAGCTTTGCGGAAAGCTCCTCGCGGAGAAGGGCTTCAGCGTGATCACGGGCGGCGGGCCGGGGATCATGGAGGCCGCGAACAAGGGCGCGAAGGCGGCGGGCGGGACGAGCATCGGGCTCAACATCGTGCTGCCCATGGAGCAGCAGCCGAATCCGCACCAGTCGGTCGAGCTCGAGTTCCGCTACTTCTTCGTGCGAAAGGTGATGTTCGTCAAGTATGCGCGCGGATTCATTATCTTCCCGGGCGGCTTCGGGACGATGGACGAGCTCTTCGAGGCGCTTACCCTTATCCAGACCCTGAAAATCGTGCCGTTTCCCGTCGTGCTGGTCGGGCGATCGTTCTGGAGCGGTCTGCTTGATTGGATGCGCGGAACTCTTCTTGAACAGTACGGCGCGATCAGTGCGGGTGACTTCGACATATTCACCGTCACCGACAGCGTCGAGGAGGCGGTGCAGGTCGTGTGGGAGGCGCACATCGGCCAGCGCGTGGTCGCGCCGACGCTTCCCCGCTTCGAGGCGGACGAGGAGGAGCGCATCTCGGGCGACGGCACCCGCGGCGGGCCGCGCCATCGGCGCCGAGGCGGCGACGCGTGGCATGAGAGCGCGATCTGACGCGCGCGCGGCTCCCGCATGAAGACGCCCGAAGACCTTCCGATCCAGCGCGTGCGCGAGGCGGTCCGCACAGCTGTTTCCGCGCGGAATCGCCTTGTCGTGGTCGCTCCGACGGGCTCGGGCAAGAGCACGCAGCTGCCGAAGTTCCTGCTCGATTGCCCCGGGGTCTCGGGCGATGTCGTGGTGCTCGAGCCGCGGCGATTGGCGGCGCGCATGCTGGCCGCACGCGTGGCGCAGGAACTGGGCGACGAGCTCGGCGGACTCGTCGGCTACGAGACGCGGCATGACCGGCGCGTCTCCGAGAGGACGCGCATCCGCTTCGTCACCGACGGCCTGTTCGTGCGGCAGATGCAGCGCGACCCGTCGCTTGCGCGCGTCGGCGCGGTCGTCCTCGACGAGTTCCACGAGCGTTCCGTCGCGGTCGACGTGGCGCTCGGGCTTGTGAAGCTCGCGCAGGAGTCGCGGCGCCAGGACCTGCGCATGGTCGTGACGAGCGCCACGCTCGAGGCGAAGCGGCTCGAGGGATTCCTCGCGTGCGAGACGATCCTTGCGGAGGGCCGCTCGTATCCCGTCGCTGTCGAGCACCTCGCGCGGCCCTCGCGCGATGCGGCGTGGGACCTCGCTGGCGCAGCGATCGAGCGGGTGCTCGATGCGTATGCGCGCGGCGAGGCGGACGACCCCGGGCACATCCTCGTGTTCATGCCCGGCGGGTACGAGATCATGCGCACCTGCGAGAAGGCGAAGATCGCGCTCTCGCGGACGGGCGTCGCAGCCGAGGTGCTGCCGTTGCACGGCGCGCTGCCGCCCGACGAGCAGGACCGCGCCGTGAGCGCGGTCGACCCAGCGAAGCGCCGGCGCATCATCGTGTCGACGAATGTGGCGGAGACGAGCCTCACGATCGACGGCGTGCGCACGGTGATCGACTCGGGGCTTGCGCGCATCCACCGCTACGACCCGCTGCGCGGGCTCGACACGCTGCGCGTCGAGCCGATCTCGAAGGCAAGCGCCGAGCAGCGCGCAGGCCGCGCGGGGCGCACCGCGCCAGGGCGCACGATCCGGCTGTGGAGCGTCGCCGAGCACGAGCGACGCGACGCGCACACTGTGGCGGAGGTCGCGCGCATCGACCTCGCGAGCGCGATGCTCGAGACGATGTCGCTCGGCGTCGATGACTTCGCGCGGTTTCCGTGGCTCGACGCGCCCGACGCGACGCGCATCGACGAGGCGACGAAGACGCTCGCGACGCTTGGTGCGCTCGGTGACGGCGGGCGTGGGCTGACGGAGACGGGTCGCGCCATGGCGCGCGTGCCCGCGCATCCGCGCCTGGCGCGCGCGCTTGTCGAGGCGGCGCGGCTTGGGTGCGCTCGGCGCGTGGCGCGCATCGCCGCTGCGCTTTCCGACCGCGACCCGGCCGAAGGCGTGGGTGCGAACGCGCTCCTTTCGCTGCTCGAGAAGGGCGACCCGCAGAGCGACGCGCTCGTGCGCGAGAAACTGGTCGCGGCGGCGGAGGGCCGCGCGCTGCCGCCATCGGCGGATCGGCTCGCGTGCCGCGAGGCCGTGCTTGTCGCAGACCAGCTTGCGCGCAGCGTGAAGGAGACGGGCTCGGACTCGTCGAACGCTGCGGTCGATGCCGCTCTTGTCGCAGGGTTCGTCGATCGCCTCGCGTTCAAGCTCGAGCGCGAGCGGCCGCACTGCGCGCTCGCGGGGCGGAGGCGGGTCGAGCTGGCGAAGGAGTCGCTCGTCCACGAGGCGGGTTTCGTGGTCGCGCTCGAGGTGCGCGAGTCGGGCCCCGACCACGACAGGCTCGTGTCGATTCCCGTGGCGCACCCCGTGCCGCGCGAGGTCGTCGAACGCGCGCTGCCCGCTGCGTTCAGCGCGGTGACCACGACCGCGTGGAACAAGGAGCTGCGCGCGGTCGAGGTGGCCGATGAAGAGCGGTTCCTCGACACGCCCATCGCGCGCAAGGCGCGGAGCGCGAAACCGTCGCCCGAGGTCGAGCGCGAGCTTGTCGCGCGCATCAAGTCGGGCGAGGTCAGGCTCGAGGGCTGGGACGAGCATTGCGAGCCGTGGATCGCGCGCGTGCGCTGCGTGGCGGCGTGGTTTCCCGAGCGGAACCTCATCACCTACACCGACGAGGACCTCGATGTCATCCGCACGGAGATCTGCTCGGGCTGCGTGCGCGCGCGCGAGGTCGAGGCGAAGGCAGCGATCGACGCCGTGCGCGGCGCGCTGTCGTGGGACGAGATCCAGTTCGTCGAGAAGATGGCGCCTGCAGCGCTCGCTCTGCCGCGCGGGCACCGCATGAAGATCGAGTACGCGGTCGGCGCGCCGCCACGCGGGCGCGCGAAGATCCAGGACTTCTACGGCCTCGACGAGACGCCGAAGGTCGCAGGCGGCCGCGTGGGAATCGTGGTCGAGATCCTGGGGCCCAACTTCCGGCCGCTGCAGGTCACGCAGGACCTCGCGAACTTCTGGCGCGTGCTCTACCCCGAGATGCGCAACGAACTCAGGCGCCGCTACCCGCGCCACGAGTGGCGGTGAGCGCGGACGCGGGACGACGATCGTCGGAGTCGACGGCTTGCGTCAACCGTTCCGCATGCTGAAGCATGCGGGCACCCATGATCTCGGTCCCGCCAAAGGGAGCGGCCGCAGCCGCGACCGCTCAAGACTCGCCGCTCAAGCCTCGCCGCTCAAGCCTCGCCTATCCCCCGAAGCGCTTGCGCACATCGCCGAGGAACCGCACGATCTGCCCCTGCTCCTTCGGGCTCGACGCCTTCTCGACATCGCTCGCCCAGAAGTCGAGGAAGCGCATCGCGCCGTCCTCGGTGAGGCTCGGCATCCGCTCGGGCGAGCGGTTGGCTGCGCGCTCGCGGCCGCGCGCGCCCTCGGCGCGGATGTCGGCGAGCCGCTCGTCGTCGGGCTTGTCGCTGTCGCGGCCCGTCGCGATGCGCTCGCCCGTCTTGACCCACTTCACCATCCAGTCGTCGATGAACTTGCCGCGTTCCTTCTCGGGAAGCTTGAAGTAGTCGTCTGCACCCTGCGCGAGGATGTCCTTCGCCAGGACGCGCGCGTTCTGCGTGGCCTGCTCGCGCGCTGGGCCCGCGAGCCCCGCGAGGAACGCCGCCATCGTCGCGCTCTCGGCCTGGCCCATGCCGCGGAAGCGGTCCGCGAGCTCGCGCAGGAAGCGGATGCGCTCCTCGACGGGGAGCTGCGAGAAGTCGTCGAGCGCGAAGTAGCCGAGCACATCGTCGACGGGCGAGTCGAAGATCGACGGCGGCGGACGGAAGCGCACCTCGATCCACCAGTAGGCCGCGGAGCCGACGGCGCCAGCGAGCGCGAGCGCGCCGAGCGACGCGAAGAGCTGCGGACGACGCGTCTCCCACGCCTCGCGAAGGGACTCGTCGGCGCGGTCACGGAGATCTGTGATGGAGTCGATCAGCGACATGCATTGCTCCTGCGCGGGCCGCGCGGCCTGCGCCTCACCTTCATCCCCCGCCGTCGGGCTCGTCGCCCGCGTCGCGCAAGACGCCCACGCTTCCGTCGAGATAGACCGCGTTGCGCGGGTTCCTGCTGCCGATCTTGTGTCGGTCTTGGCTATCGGTGAGGATCGCGAAGCTCGCTGGACTCTGGTCGTAGAGCGCGCCGACGAGCTTCGCCTCGGCGTCGCGCCGCTGCCGCTCGCGCATGCGCTCGTTGAGGGACGCATTGCCCATCGTCGCGGCCATCAGCGACGCGACCTGGATCTGCACCTGCGGCGAATAGCGCAGGAGCCCCGGGATGTAGATGTAGCTCGTGCCCGCTGCGATCGAGCCGTCCTCGTCGTCGTCGGCGGGGCAGAACCAGCACGCGCAGTTCGACTCGACCGTGTTCTCGAGCACCTCGACGAGACCGCCCACGGGCCCCTCGGGAGTCGACGCGGGCAGGAAGTCGCACATCGGCAGCAGATCCCTGTTCGCGCTCCTGTAGATCTCCATCGCCCCGTGCAGCTGCTTCAGGTTCGTCTGGCACGACACGGACTGCGCCTCGCGCCGCACATTCGACAGCGCGGGCAGGATGAGCGAGAGCAGGATGCCGATGACCCCGATCACGGCGAGAAGCTCGACGATCGTGAACCCGCGCAGCGCGGGCGCACGACGGGCGGACAGGCGGTGTCGCTGGGGGGAAACCATGCGGGTGGAGGACGACGGATGCGGGCTGACGAGCGCGCATGGTAGCCCCGCCGAGGTGGTGCGAACAACAGCGAATGCGCCCGAAGCCGCCATTTCCACCCCGCCGCGGGGCGCGGCCGCGTTCGTTCAAGCCGCGAACATCGCCTCGACGAAGCGGTCGGGGTCGAAGGGCTGCACATCCTCGGGCCGCTCGCCGACGCCGATCAGCTTCACGGGCACATCGAGCTCCTCGCGGATCGCGACCACGATCCCGCCGCGCGCGGTGCCGTCGAGCTTGGCGAGGAAGAGCCCCGTCACCCCCGCCGCGCTTGCGAAGAGCCGCGCCTGCTGCACGGCGTTCTGCCCGCTTGTCGCGTCGAGGACGAGGAGCACCTCGTGCGGAGCGCCCGGGATCTTCTTGGCCAGCACCGCGCGGATCTTCGACAGTTCGCGCATGAGGTTCTCCTGCGTGTGCAGGCGCCCCGCGGTGTCGACGAGGAGGACATCGCTTCCGCGGGCGAGCGCGGCGTCGGCTGCGTCGAAGGCGACGGCCGCGGGGTCCGCGCCCGCCTTCCCCTTCACGATGTCGATCCCGAGGCGGTTGCTCCACTCGGTCAGCTGCGCCACGGCGCCAGCGCGGAAGGTGTCGGCCGCGGCGAGGAGCACGCTGCGCCCCTCGTCCTTCAGGCTCTTCGCGATCTTGGCGACGCTCGTCGTCTTGCCGACGCCGTTCACTCCGACGACGAGGATCACCGTCGGCTTCGCGGGCGCCGTGGCGATCGCGCGCGACTGCGCTGGCCAGCGTGCCTTCAGGTTCGTCTTCAGATACTCGAGCGCGTCCTCGCCGCGCGCCACGCGGCCAGAGCGGAACTCTGCGCGCAGCCCCGCCACGAGCTCGCGCGCGGCCTTCACGCCGACATCCGCCGCAATCAGGCGCGATTCGATCTCGTCGATCAGCTCCTCGCTCAGCGTGCGGCCGAGCAGAAGCGAGCGCAGCTGTCCGCCGATCGCCTCGGCGGTCTTCTGCAGCCCCTTCTTGATCGCGTCGAACGCGGAGCGGAAGAAACTCATCGGGTCGGCTCCGCCCCGCCTGCGTCGCCTCCGAGCGACTCCTTGGCCACGCGGTCGAGCACTGCGTTCACAAACGCGCCCGACTTCTCGGTGGAGAAGGTCTTCGCAAGTTCGATGGCCTCGTCGATCGCAAGCGCGGGCGGGTCGCCCGCATGGGTGAAGCCGTACCAGCCGAGCCTGAGCGCATTGCGGTCGAGGACGGGCTGGCGATGGACGGGCCAGTCGGCCGTGTACGGGCGCACGGCGCGGTCGGCGTCGTGGCGGAACTCCCACACGAGGGACGCGAGCGCAAGCCCCGCGTCGATCTCCGCGGCGCGCGCGGCGATGAGCTCGGGGTCGCGCGCCTCGACGCGCGCGGAGGCAAGCGACAGGTCGACGCCTTCGCCATCGTCGCCAAGCTCGTCGAGCGCGTCGAGCGCGGCGCGCACGGACTCGAGGTCGTCCGCGAGCCCCGAGTCGAACTGGTAGAGCGCGAGGAGCGCGTAGCGCCTGTCGGAGCGGATGGAGCGTGCACGGCCCTTCATGCGGGCCTCCCGAGCGGAAGCCGCTGGACGCGCTGCACGGCGTGGGCGGCGATCAGCGCTGCGTGCATCGCCTCCTCGCCCTTGTTGCCCTTCTTCGCGTTCCCGCCCCCCTCGCCCGCGCGCGCGAGCGCCTGATCGAGGTTCTGGCAGGTGAGGACGCCGAACGCGACGGGCCTTCCCGTGCGTGCGCTGATGTCCGCGAGGCCGTTGGCGACCGCCTCGCAGATGTAGCGGTCGTGGGTGGTCTCGCCCGTGATCACACAGCCGAGGCAGACGACTGCGTCGAGGTCGCTGCGCGCCGCAAGAGCATGCGCCACGGCGACGAGCTCGAACGCGCCCGGGACATCGACGAGAATGAGGTCGTCGTCGAGCCCTCCCGCCTCGAGAAACGCGTTGCGGGCACCCTGATGGAGCCGTCCAGTCACCTCGTGGTGGTAGCGGCTGGTGGCGATGCCGACACGCAGGCCGCGGGCGTCGGAGGCGAGTGGAATGAGCGTGTGCATGGGAGGGGAGATCGTACGCGCGGGCGCGATCTGCGGCGAGAGCATCGCGAGCCCCCTCCGCGTGCGCCGCGGGGCAGGCCCTACCATGCGCCCCGTGCGCCCCTTGCTCCCACGCATCCTTGCTGCGGTCGAGGTCGCCAGGCTCCCCATCGCCTTCGGGGTGGTGGCGAATGTCTGGCTGATGGTGCTGCTCGCCCGCGTCGAGGCGTCGGCGGGATCGGTGGCGGGATCGGTGGCGGGATCGGGTGACCAGATGCAAGGCGGCTCCGCGCAGCTTGTTGCGGCGCTGCCGCTCTGGCTTGCGCTTGGCGCGTCGCTCGCGTTCGCCGTCGGGTTCATGGCGTTCGGGGCAGCGCTCAACGACGCCCTCGACGCCAAGCGCGACCGCGCCTTCGCGCCCGAACGGCCGATCCCGTCGGGCTCGATCGCAGCGCGCCGCGCCTTCCACATCGCCTTCGCGGCGCTCGTGGTCGGCGTGCTCGGGGCGCTCCCCTTCGGAATCGCGGCGCTTGCGGGAGCGCTTGTCCTCGCCGCGATCGTCCTCGGCTACGACGCCTTTGCAAAGCACATCCCCGCGTTTGGAATCGTGCTCGCGGGGCTCGCGACGGCCGTGTCCATGCTCGCGCTCACCCCAAACAGCCCATCGCTCCTTCCCGTGTGGCTCGCCATGAGCCAGACGATGGGCGTCGGGGCGCTCGCGTACCTGCTTGGCGAGAAGCGGCCCAAGCTGTCCCGGCGCGCGGTCGCGCTTGGCGCCGCAGGGTGGGTGTTCTGGAGTGCGGCGCTCTTCGCGCTGGCACTCGAGCGCAACGGCGGCCTCGACGGAGGCGCGCTCCTCCCCGCGTTCTTTGAGCCGCGCCTGCTGGTGCTGCCAGTGCTCGCGGTCGTCGTGTGCGCGCTCTTCGGGCTGTGGAAGCTGCGCGGCGTGCGCGGCCCGCGCGCCGCGGAGAAGCTGCTCCGCTACGGCAGCCTGTGGAAGGCGATCGTCGCCGCGGGCTGGCTCGCCGCGGCGGGCCTCGCGACCGAAGCGGCCGCCATCGCGGGAATCGCGATCGCCATCACGGCCGTCCTTTCGATCGCGCGCGAACTCGCGCCGCAGGCCTCCGCGCCCGCATCGTGGCGATCGTGAAGCCACGGAGCGGCAGTCGCTCCCATCGCAGCGCAACCAACCCGCGCCCCCGAGGATCGGTATCCTGCGCCCGTGCCGTTCCGACGACCATCCAGCCGCCTGCGACCGCTCGCGACCTCGTCGCTCGCGGGTGCCGTGCTGCTTGCATCGCCCGTGCTTGTGACGGCCGTGCCCGCCGCCGCCCAGACGGGTGGCGCCACGGAAGGCGCGCTTGACGACAGCATCGCACCGCCCCGGACCACGCGGCGCGCCATCGACGGCACCTCGCTCGGCGGGTTTGTGCTGCCCACGCGGCCGATCGCGGGCGGGCTCGAGCTCTCCGCAGCGCGCGGATTCAGCTGGAAGACGGACGACACCCAGCGCCTCTTCCTCGAGGGCGATGTGCGCGTCGCGATCGGCGGCTACTCCTTCAGCGCGAAGAGCGCCGTCGTGTGGATCAACCGCCTGCCGATCGGAACCGACGCCGCCACGCAGGTCGCGATCTGGTTCGAGCGCGCGGACGAGCCGACCCGCCGCGCTGGTCTCGGCGCAAGCGGCCGCGATCTCCTCGTGACCGCGAGCTATCTCGGGGCGACGCGCCTCTCGCTCGTCGTCAACGAGAACGCCGCCCCGAAGGGCGAACCGCTGCTCCGCCGCGGCGAGGCGCGGCTCGCGCGCCACCTCCGCAATCTCGCCGCGGGCAACGCGACCCTCGGCAACAGGCCAGTGCTCGACATGCCCGTCGCGGCGGACGACCCCGCGCCCGAGCCAGGCGGAAGCCTCGCGGCAGCGGCAGCGCGCGCGCCCGAAGGGCCCAATTCGATTGAGGTCCCGCTCCCAGAGACGGGCGCGCTCCCGATCTTCCGCCCAGAGGGCACGATCTCCTTCTCCGCCGACTCGATCGTGGTCGACGAGCCGCAGAACCGCATCGCCGTGCAGGGCATGGTCGAGCTCGAGTACATCTCGAACGCGGGCGGCGACGACCGCGCGCTGCAGCTTTCGGCTGAGCGCGGCGTCATCCACCTCGCGGAGGGCGCGATCGCCGGCCTGCGCGACGGCTCGCGCACGCTCGACGCCTCGATGATCGAGGGGATCTACCTCGAGGGCGCCGTGCAGGCCTCGGACGGCGACTACGCCATGCGAGGTTCGCAGATCTACTACGACCTCGTCCGCAACAAGGCCATCATCGTCGACGCCGTGCTTCGGACCTACGACCGCCGCCGCGACGACCTTCCGATCTACACGCGCGCCGCGGAGCTTCGCCAGGTCGCGCGCGACGAGTGGACCGCAGAGCGCGCCACCGTCTCCGCCAGCGAGTTCTTCACGCCGCACCTCGCGATCGGCGTCGACCGCGTCACCGTCACGCAGCGGCCAGAGGGCGATGCGCGCGGCGAAGAGGGCGTCTTCGTGCGCGCGGAGCGAGCGGGCATCGAGTTCGGCGGCTCGCGGCTGATTCCGCTCCCTGGCTACGAAGGCCGCGTCGACCGTATCCCGATCCGCTCGATCGATGTCGGCTACGAGGACGAGCGCGGCGTCGAGATCGGAACCGAGTGGGACCTGATGGCGCTCCTCGGCGAGAGCCCCGTCTCAGGGCTCGACGCGGAACTCGCGGTCGATGCCTTCACCGACCGCGGCGCAGCGCTCGGCACGCGCTTCGAGCTCTCCGACGACCTCGGCGACGGCGTGGTCGATCTCTACGGGCTCTACGACGCGGGCGGCACAGATAGGACGAGCTCTGGGCGCGATGTCGAGGTCGAGAGCGGCGTCCGCGGCTTCGTCGACGCGGAGTGGCAGACGATGCTCTCGCCCGCGTTCGGGCTGCAGGCGCAGTTCGCCGCGATCTCCGACGAGACCTTCATCAGCTCGTGGCGCGAGACGGAGTTCAGGAACCGCCGCGAGTACGAGACGAGCCTCTCGCTCGTCGGCCTCGGCGACAACACCGCGTTCACGGCGCTCGTCAAGTACGACCTCAACGACTTCATCTCGAACTCGTACCTGCTTGCGAGCCGCGGCTATTCCGTCGACAAGCTGCCCGAGCTCACCTATCGCCGCTACGGCGACAACCTCTTCGACGGCCTGACCTGGACGCAGCAGTGGTCGACGAGCGTGATGAGCCTGCGCCCGACAAGCGGAACGCCCTCGTCGCTCGGCGTCCCCGTCGGCGCGTGGGGCGGCGCGATCGGCGCAGGTCAGTCGATCGAGGACGCCTACTTCGCGGCGGGATACGACGACAACGCCGTCGCGCGCCTCGACACGCGCCACGAGCTCAGCGTGCCGCTCTCGAGCGACTGGCTGACGGTCACGCCGTTCGCGACCGGCCAGGCGACGGGCTACCTCCTCGAGGAGCTCGACCGCTACACGAGCGGCGTCGACAACCTCCGCTTCCAGGCGGGCGGCGGCGTGCGCGCCTCGGCGCGCTTCGTTCGGATCGACGACGGCGTCCAGAGCAGGCTCCTCGACCTGAACCGCATGCGGCACATCGTCGAGCCCTACGGAACGATGTGGGCCGGCTACGACTCGGTTCAGGCGGGGTCGCTGCCGATCTTCGACCAGGAGTACGAAGGCGCGACGGGCGGCGCGGCGGTCCAGCTCGGCCTGCGCAACACGCTGCAGACGCAGCGCGGCGGCTCGGGCGCGTGGCAGTCGGTCGACTGGGTCAGGCTCGACACGGGCGTCGTCGTCAACGACGGAGGCAGCGACTTCACGCCGCAGCCGATCGATCCGCTCAATCCGTTCTCGAGCCTGCGCTGGACGCAGTCGCCGATCCCCGCGTTCTACTCCTTCAGGCCAGAGCTCTCGCAGTGGGGCAGCCACTTCTACGGCTCGCTCGCATGGCAGCTCTCCGACTCGCTCACGCTCGGCGGCACAGCGAACTACCTGCTCGAGGACGCTGCGTTCGTCACGGACGAGGGCGCGTTCCTCGAGAACCTCGCGCGCGCGTCGCTCGGGATCGAGATGCGCCACAGCCCCGTGGCGAGCACCTACCTCGAGTACCGCTACCTCGCGCCGACGAACTCGGAGCTCCTGCAGGCAGGCTTCCTCTACCGCGCGGGCCCGCGCTACCTCATCGCCTTCAGCCCCCAGTACGACATCAACGAAGGCGACATGCGCGCGGTCTCGGGCTCGCTCACGCGAACCTTCCCCGACTTCGACCTGAATGCAAGCGCGGGCTACGACCTGATCAAGGACGACACCTTCGTCGGCTTCTCGCTGTCGATCCCCGCGGGCTCGCGATCGTCGCGCACGAACTACGACATGCGCTGAGCGGTGTGAACATCGGGGGTGCCCGTGGTTGGCGACTCCGACGGTCTCAATCGTGCGATGCGAACGTCATGGGTGCCCGTGGACTTCAGTCCGCGGAACAGTGGATGTCAGC
>JBIKTI010000038.1:0-12079 GCA_044348205.1 Phycisphaerales bacterium
CATGGGCTCGCGAAGGAGTGGTTCTCGATTCCAGATGCGGAGGCCGACGCGCTTCTGTCGCGCATCACGACGCGCAACGCCGAACTTGCGGCGGCACTGGGACTCGAGGCGGAGGCCGAGACCGATGTCGACGAGATCCTGGAGCGCGCCGACAAGCTTCGGCGCGAGCAGAAGCTCGACGACCCCGCGCTGCTGCCGACCGACCCCGCGCTGTTCGCGTCGGAACTGCACGGGCTCGACGCGCTTCCCGTCGCAAGCGACTTCCACGACGAGCTGGCGCGTCGGTTCGTCTCGGACGACGACAGCGACGGCGTCTCGATCGGCGTGATGCTCATGGGCGTCGACACGGCGCGCGAGATCCACGAGGCGTTCGGCGCACACGGGCTCGACGCCACGCTGACGCACCTGCTCGACATCCTCCACGAGGAGCTTCCTCGCCGCGCACGGATCTTCCGCTTCGTCGGCGCAGAGATCGCGGTGATGATCCCGAACATCGACATCGACGAGCTGTGCAGGCTCTCCGAGCTCGCGCGCCGCAGCATGAACTCGTCTCCCGTGCCCTTCCCGCACGCGACGGGCGGCAGCTTCCCCGCGACCGTGAGCGTGGGCGTCGCCTGCTTCGAGCGCGAGCCCGAGCTGCAGGCCGAGTCAGGCATCGAGACGCCCGACCAGCTGACGGGCGCTGCGATGTTCGCGCTCGCGACCGCGCGTCGCACCCGCAACAAGGTCATCGTCTATCGAGCCGAGATGCGCAAGGAATACGAAGGCCGGTAGCGACGCAACCGCCGCAGCGGCGACCGCTCAATCACGCGTCCCGAGCACCAAAGGCGGCTGTCCTGGCCGTGGATCACGCTTGTCGGAGTCGGCAAGCCATGAGTGCCCGCAGACGAAGTCTGCGGAACCGTTCGTGTCGGAGTCGACCACACGCGCCCCCGCCCCCAAAGGGAGCCGCCGCAGCGGCGACCGCTCAAACACGCGTCCCGAGCACCAAAGGGAGCCGCCGCAGCGGCGACCGCTCAAACACGCGGCGACCGCTCAGTCACGCGGCATCACGGCCACGCGCACCAGCGGTTCGAGCGGGAACTCCTCCGCGCATGAGCGAAGGTCGCCGAGCGTGATCCGCTCGATGCGTGCGACTTCGTCGTCGAGCGTCGAGTATGGCGCGCCGTAGCCCCACAGCGTGCCGAGGCGGAACATGCGCCCCGCTGGACGCTCCGATGCGACGGCTGCACCCGTCGCGATGCGGCTGCGCGCGCGCACGAGGTCGTCGTCGTCGAGCGAGCCGACGAGGGACTTGAGTTCAGCGCGCAGCACGCCCTCGATCTCGTCGACCTTGTCGGGGTCGCACACGGCGAACAGCGTGGAATCGCCCATGCCGTCGTGGCCGTCGTAGCTCGCGCTCGCCTCCTCGGCGAGGCCCTTCTCGACGAGCGCCCAGTGAAGGCGCGAGCCGTCGCCGCCACCGAGGACATGCATGAGCATGCCCGCCGCATAGCGACGGTCGTCCTGGATCGAGGGCGCGGGCATCGAGAGGATGAGGTACGCGCGGGCCGTGTTCGCGAGCTCGACGGTCGCGTGCGCGGTCGAGGGCGTCCAGCGCGGGTGTGAGCGCGCGGGCTTCGCGGGAGTCCAATCCCCGCAGAGGCGCGCCGCCTCGTCGACGAGCTTGTCGAAGTCGAGCCGACCCGCCGCGACGAGCACGGCGTTGTCGGGCGTGTAGCGGTGGGTGAAGTAGTCGGCCATCTGCGCGCGCGTCAATCCCGAGACGCTCGCATGCGTTCCCAGCACGCGGTGCGCGAGCGGGTGGCCTGCGTAGAGCCGCTCCATCATCGCCTCGTAGCCGACCCAGAACGGCTGGTCGGCGTACATCGCGATCTCCTCGAGGATCACGCCCTTCTCCTCGTCGAAGTCCTTCTCGCGCAGCGCCGGCCGCATCATGTCGGACAGGATGTCGAGCGCCTCGTGCATCCGCTCGGGCAGCACATGGGCGTGGTAGGCCGTCAGCTCGTTCGTCGTGAAGGCGTTCTGGCTCGCGCCGATCTCGTCGAAGTCTCGGTTCACATCCTCGGCCGTCCTGCGCTCGCTCCCCTTGAACATCATGTGCTCGAGGAAGTGCGACACGCCCATAAGTTCGACGGGCTCGTCGCGCGAACCCGTCCGCACGAAGAACCCGACGGCGGCCGTGTGCGCCGAAGGGTCGACCTCCGCCTGGATCTCGAGTCCGTTCGGGAGGCGGGCGGTCTTGTGCGCGATGGTCGGGACTGGCATCGGCGGCAAGTGTACGGCGTGCGGCGGGATCGTCGCGTCGCGCGGCGATTCGGGCGGTGCGCATCATCGCCTACACTTCGCGTCCGATGTCAGGAGAGCCTTCAGACGCCACCACGGCTTCCGCAGCCACGCCCTCGCCAGAAGCGATCGCACGCACGGTCGCGCGCCACCCGCGGCCGCTCGGCGGCGACACGCAGCGCGCGACGGGCGCGTCGAAGCTGAGCCTGACGGGCGAGGTCATCAACAACCGCGAGGCCGAGGCGCACCACCTGCGCATCCAGCGCAAGCCCGAGTGGCTGCGCGCGCGCGTGCCTGGCGGCGAGGGCTACGAGCGGCTCAAGAAGATCATCGACGAGCATCGCCTGCACACGGTCTGCCAGGAGGCGTCGTGCCCGAACATGGGCGAGTGCTGGGGCCGCGGCACGGCGACGATCATGATCCTCGGCGACACCTGCACGCGCGCGTGCGGGTTCTGCAATGTCAAGACGGGAAAGCCGCCTGTCTACGACCTCGACGAGCCGCGCCGCGTGGCCGCGTCGCTTGCGCTGATGAGGCTCAAGCATGTCGTCATCACGAGCGTGAACCGCGACGAACTACCCGATGGCGGCGCCGCGATCTGGGCCGAGACGATCGAGCGCGTGCACGACGCGTGCCCCGACATGTCGGTCGAGATCCTCGTCGGCGACTTCCAGGGCGACGAGAAGGCGATCCAGGTCGTGTGCGATGCGCGGCCCGAGATCATCTCGCACAACATGGAGACAGTGCGGCGCATGCACGCCGCGGTGCGGCCGCAGGCCAAGTACGAGCGGTCGCTTGCGGTGCTGCGGCAGTTCAAGGCGAACGGCCTGGTGACGAAGACCGGCATCATGGCTGGAATCGGCGAGCATGACGACGAGGTGCTCGAGCTCTTCGACGATGTGCGCGCCGCGAGCGATGCCGACATCATCACCGTGGGTCAATACCTGCAGCCGACGCGCAACCACTTGCCGATCCACCGCTGGGTGCACCCCGACCAGTTCGCGATGTATCGCCGCGAGGCGCTCATGCGTGGATTCAAGGTGTGCGAGAGCGGACCGCTCGTGCGCTCGAGCTATCACGCCGAGGAACAGGCGGCGATGCTGTCGGGCGCGGCGAAGGACACGCACGAGGCGATGGCAGGGCTGATCGCGCAAGGCCGCGTGGGCCGCGACGGCCCGCGGCCCTGAGCGTGCGTCACGACTTCTTCGCGTCGGCCGCAGGCTTGGCGCCTGAGTCCTTCGAATCTTTCGAGTCCTTCGAGTCCTTCGCTGGCTTCTCCTCGCCCGTGCTCTCGCCCGCGTCCCCGCCCTTCGCCTTGTCAGCGTGGCGTTCGGACGCCGCTTCCGCGGCCTCGGCGTCTGCGATCTGCGTGAAGTCGATCGGGCCGATGCCGTCGTAGTTTGCCGAGCGCATCGCAAGCGCCCACGCCACGGGCATGGCGAAGAGCATGGTCAGCGCGAACGCGCTCACGATGAGCTTCGCGTTTTCAGGAACAAAGCGCATCGGATACGAGAGGATCCTGACGAGAAGCGATGGTCCATGGGGCGCGTCGTCCGCGACCGCAGCCGCCTCGCCCTCCTTGGGCTTCGGCTTCGGCTGCTCCTTTGGCTGCTCCTTGGGTTGCTCCTTCGACTGCTCCTTGGGTTGCTCCTTGGGTTGCTCTTTCGGCTTCTCGAGCTTGATCTCCGCCTGCTTCTCAGGCTCCGGCTGAGGCTTCGCCCCAGACTCGGGTTCAGCAGGCGCCTTCTCGACCGTGACCTTCGCCTCGGTCTGCTCGGGCGCCTTCTCGACCTTGATCGACCCCGCCGTCGTGTCGGGCGCCGCCTCCACCTTGATCACCGTGGCGCCCTTTTCGGCCACCGCCTCCACCTTGAGGACGCTGTCGACCTGCTCGGGACCCGCTTCGACCTTCACGGAACCTGCTGAACCCTCGGCCCGCTTCTCCTGGACGACCTTCGGGGCATCCTCCGCGGCCTTCGGCGCCATTCGCGGCGCGGGCATAGTGGGCTTCGGAGCCGCTTTCGGCATCCCGACCTTGTTCTTGGAGAGCGCCTGCGCCAGCGCCTTGTCGATCTTCTCGTGCTTGCGGGCCAGCGTCTTCGGGTCGAAGATCGACTCGAGCGTCTTTCCGAGCAGGCCGTTCGTCGAGCTCAGGAGCGCGTTCGTCTCGTGCGAGAGGATCTCGTTGATTTCCTTGAGAAGCGGCGCCACAAGGTCGTCGCGCGACTGTGCGGCGGCGGATCGCGCCGCGTCGCGCGCAGGGGTCTTGAGGTTCTCGATCTCCTTCTCGAGCGTGGCGAAGGTGTCGAGCACCTCCGACGGATCGCCGCCTTCGTGCGGCGGCGGCACGCGCGGAGCCGTCGTGTCCGTCTCGGGGCCGGTGTTGGCATCGCCCATGCCGCCGTTATCGGCAAGAACTCAAGCGGACTCGACCGAAACGGCTTTTCCCAGCGGGATTTCGGTTCGGGAGGCCGAAGGGCCGCGACAGAACGCTCAACGGCCGCGTTTTTCGCGGTTCCGCCGTGACACGCCAAAGTCGAACGCCGCGGAAGCCGTTGATCCTCACTGAGACGCCGTTTCGAGGAGGTTCCGCCATGTCCGATCGATCCAGCCATCACCACCATCGCACGGCCCACGACGAACGCCGTCGGGCCCGCCGTGTGATCCTGCCCGCCCAGATCGTGCTCCGATGGGAGTGGAGCGGACAGATGGAGCAGGTGAAGCTCGTCGACTTCTCGGCGTCGGGCTTCAGGTTCCGCACGCCGAATGGCGTTCTGAACGGCGAGATGGGACGCGCGATCAGCATCAAGCCCGAGGGAACTCCCGTCGACGCCGAGTTTGTGGTCGTCTGGAGCCGCGAGTACGGCCTCCTCGGACCGCATGGCCAGGAGTGCGGCGCGCAGTTCATCGACCCGCGCGCCAAGCGCCGCGACGGCTGACGCGATTGCGGTCGAGGCCCACCCGCGCGACAATGCGCGGGCATGGAGATGGCGAACGAGCGAACCACCGCGGCGCCGCGTGCCGCCGCGCGCACGCCGCTCGAACTGATCGTCAATGTCGACGATCTTGGCCTGCATCCCGCGGTGCGGCGCGCGGTCGAGGCGTGTGCCGCGATCGGCACCGTGACGAGCGCGAGCGTGCTTGCGAACGGCCCCGACCTCGCGTCGGTCCGCCCGATCACGGGCGTCTCGCTCGGCGCGCACCTGAACATCCTGCGCGGTCCGCCGCTTTCACCCGCGCGCGAGGTGCGGTCGCTCCTCGGCGCGGACGGCAACTTCACGGGCAGCGCCGCCGCGCTCGCCTGGCGAGTGGCGCGCGGCGCCGTGCGTCGCGACGAGGTCCGCCTCGAGTGGTCGAGACAGGTCGCCTCGCTGCGCGAACGCGGTCTCGCGCTCTCGCATGTCGACGGCGAGAAGCACACCCACTGCCTGCCCGGGCTCTTCGCTGTCGCATGCGAAGTGGCCGCGGAGCACGGAATCCGCTGGATTCGCCGCAGTGACGAGCGCTTCGGGAACATCCGCATCGGCGCGCCCGCGGTCCGCCGCGCCCTCTTGCGCGCGCTGTGCGTCTCGGCGCGCACGACAGCGGCGACCGAGTCGACCGACGCTGTGTGGGGCATCGCTGAACAGGGGCGCGCGTTCACGGCCGCGGCCTGCGAGCGGGCGCTCGCGGGCATCGGCGCACGCCGCATCGAGGTCGTCTGCCACCCGGGCGAGCGACACGGCGGCGACCCCGCCCTTCCCGACTCGTTCGGTAGGATGCGCGTCCACGAGCTGTGGGCGCCAGAGTTCGAGAGCCTTCGCGATGGCTCGTGGCGGGCGGCGGCTGCGCGCAACCGCTGGAAGCTCGTGAACTTCGAGTCCGTCTCGTCCGACGCCCGCTGAACACCGCCGATGCAGCCTGAACCGAACTCCGCACACGCCGCCCCCCGCGACGGGCCGATCGCGATCTCCGTCGTGACGCCGATGCACAACGAGGAGCTGTGCGTCGAGGAGTTCCTTCGCCGCACGGACGCCGCGCTGCGCGCCATCGGCAGGCCGCACGAGATCGTGATCGTCTCCGACGGCTCGACCGACCGCACCGAGGACCTGCTTCGCGCGGCGACCTCGCGATATCCCTCGCTGCGCGCGATCTTCCTCGCGCGCAATGTCGGGCAGTGCAGCGCGCTCTATGCGGGAATCCAGCATTCCCGCGGCCGCGTGGTCGTCGTCGCCGACGGGGACCTGCAGCACCGCCCCGAGGACATCCACCTCCTGATCGCGAAGATGGACGAAGGCCACACGCTCGTGTCGGGCTCGCGACGCGACCGAAGCCACGAGAGGCTCTCGAAGCGCCTGCCGAGCCGCATCGCCAACAAGCTGCTGCGCTCGGTCACGGGCTGCGAGATCCGCGACATGGGCGGCTTCAAGGCGATCGACGGCGACATGGCGCGGTCGCTGCGCCTGCGACCCGGGCACCATCGCCTGCTCCCCGCACTCGTCCACATGCGCGGTGGCTCGACCGCCGAGGTCTTCGTAGAGGCGCAGGAGCGGTTTGCGGGGCAGAGCCACTACGGCATCTCGCGCTCGTTCGATGTATTGTTCGACATCGTCATGCTTGGCTTTCAATCAAGCTTCAAGGCGCGGCCTCTCTATCTCTTTGGACGAATCGGCGTCGCGCTCCTGCTCGTCGACTGCGTCGTGATGCCGTGGCTCCTCTACGAGAAGTTCGCGCTCGGGGTCGACATGGGCACACGCCCGCCTTTCCTCGTGGCGATCATGTTGTTCCTGGCCGCGCTCTTCTTTCTGGCGATGGGATTCGTGCTCGAGCTCCTGAGCGACGCCAACAACGCCATCGGCGGGACGAAGCCGTATGTGGTCCGTGACGAGATCGGAACATGCAATCGAGGAGAGATTCGATGAACGCAACGACAGGATTGGCGATGGTGGCTTCGCTCGTTCCCGGGTTCGCCGCACGCGGCGACGACGGCGCGGACCTCGGGCGCGCGCTGGCGGAGATCGAGGCGCTGCGGAGCCAGAACGAGGCCCTCGCAGCCAAGGTCGAGCGGCTCGAGGAGCGCGTCGCGGCCGATGGAGAGTGGCTCACCGAGCGGCGCGCGCAGGAGATCCGCGCCATCGTCGGCGATGTGCTCGGCGACGCATCGTCGCGGGCGTCGCTCGCCGCCGACGGCGCGACAGCGGGCTACGACGCCTCGAAGGGCGCGTTCCTTGCGAGCGCCGACGGCAGCTTCAGGCTCGGTGTGAAGGGCGACATGCAGATCCGCTGGGCCTACAACAGCCGCGACATCGGCGCGGCGACGGCGGCGCAGGGCTCGCCCGCGAACACGGCGGCCGACGATTCGTGGGGCTTCGAGATGCGGCGCACGCGCGTGGCCCTCTTCGGCCATGTGGTCGACCCAAGCTGGGCCTATGAACTGCGGCTTGCCTTCAACCGAACCGCCACGGCGAGCTCGAACGCGGTGCTGGAGGAGGCCTTCGTCGAGAAGGACCTCGGCGGCGGCTTCTCCGTGCGCGCGGGGCAGTTCAAGGCGCCGTTCCTCCGAGAGGAGCTCGTGCCCTCGACGGCGCAGATGGCGGTCGAGCGCTCGACCGTGAACGACCTCTTCTCGCCGAGCCGCACCCAGGGAATCAGGCTCGCATGGCAGGAGGACGACATCAGGATCGAAGGCTTCTTCGGCGACGCGCTGCGCGCAAACGGCACGGGACCCTATTCGATCACCACGGCGGGCGTCGGGCCGCTGAACGCGGGCGCTGCGGCTGGCGTGGCCACCGCGCAGAACACGGGCTTCAACCTGAACCAGTCGAGCTACGCCTTCGCAGGGCGCGTCGAATGGAAGCCGCTCGGCGAGTGGAGGCAGTTCCGCGACATGCGCAGCCTGCGCGGCGAGGGGGCGGGCGTGCTCCTCGGGCTCGGCGGGTATGCGCAGCAGGTCGACGCCGTCGCGGGCACGAACGGCGCCTCGCCCGATGTCCTGTGGAGCATGACCGCGGACGCCTCGGTCGACTTCGGCGGCGCGAACCTCATGGTCTACGGCGTCTATCGGAGCGTCTCGCTGCACGCGGCGCAGCCCGTCCGTGGCGGCGGCAGCGACGACTCGCTCGACCAGTGGGGCGCCGTCGTCCAGGGCGGCGTGTTCGTCACCGACGATGTCGAGCTCTTCGCGCGCTACGAGATCGGCGACAGCGACACGGACCGCTACCGCACGCAGGCGACCGCGCTCGCTGCGTCGGGCGCGGACCTCGCCTTCGCGACGGTCGGCGTCAACTGGTGGCCAGCGGGCTCGGGCAACACCCGCATCAAGTGGACCACAGATGTCGGCTACGGCTTCGAGTCGCTCGTCGATTTCTCGCCGTCGGGCGCGGACCTCCTTCCTGATTACACTCCGTCGGGCGGCGCCACCTCGGACGGCCAGTGGATCGTGCGGTCGCAGCTCCAGTTCATGTTCTGAAGCGAGTCAAACGGAATGTCCGGAACCAATCCAGGGTTGCACGCGCGGTTTCTGGCAGCGCTCACGCTCTCGGCGGTCGTCGTGTCGATGCCTGCCTGCGTGACAGGGCGAGGCGGCGCGCCGCGCGTCACGAAGGCGGTGACAGGTTCCTCCGACTTCAGCCGCAGCTCCTCGCTTGAGAAGATCGGCGACGCGGAGCTCGACGAGCTGACGAACGCGTTCGCGGACCGCTACCGCACGCTGCTCGAGGACGCGGTCAGCGCGGTCGTCACGGGCAACCCCGACGCGCGGCAGCGCTCGCTCGCGCAGCGATTCCTCGTCGAGACAACGACGAGCGCCTACGACATCGTCACGAATGGAGACCCGTTCTCTCAGGTCCTCGACCTGACGATCATGGTCACGCTGACGAGCCAGGTGTGGATCGACGACGACCGCGCCACGCGCGAGTTCGGCGAGGCGCGCGGCGAGCCCCTCGTCGCGTCGCTCCGTCGTGCCCGCGAGGAGTCGTGGGACATCGCGGCGCGCGTCTTCACGCCCGACCAGCTCTCCGCGCTCGACTTCCTGATCGCGGGCTGGCGCCGCGCCAACACGGGCGTCGAGGATGTCAGCTTCGTGCGCTTCGGCGACTTCGCGGAGGCGCGCGGCCAGTCGGTCATCACCGAGGCCGCGCAGGGCGGGGGGCTCTTCCAGCCGATCAACCAGGCCGTCGACGAGGCCGTCGCCTACCGCAAGCTGCTCGAGCGCATGTTCTATCTCGCCAAGCGCGCGCCCACGCTGATCAACTGGCAGTCGCAGTCGGTGATCGACCAGGTGCTCGCGAAGGAGGAGACGGTTCTCGCGCTGCGCAACCTCGACAGCGTCACGGGCTCGGTCGACGAGCTCGGCAAGACCGTCTCGCGCCTCACCGAGGACATTCCGAAGATCATCGCGAGCGAGCGCGAGGCTGTGTTCGCAGAGATCGACCGCATGCAGGACGATGTGCGGTCGTCGCTCGCGGAGGTCCGCGTGATCGCGGAGGAGGCGCGCGCCGCCACGGCCGATGTGCGCGCGGCCGTCGACGGCGCCGTGCCAGCGCTCGGCGAGGCGCAGAAGACGCTCGATGCCGCGCAGCCGACGCTTGCCTCGGTCGAGCGGCTGGCGCAGACCTCGGAGCGGATCCTCGGGAAAGTCGCGGAGATGTCGGGGCCGCCGAACCCCGATGCGAAGCCCTTCGACATCGCGGAGTACCGCGGTGCGCTCACGGACGCGACCGCGACGCTCGCGGAGGCGAACACGCTGATCGAGCGCGGCGAGTCGCTCGCGTCGTCGCCCGCGGTGCGCGGCGTCATCGACGAGATCACCGAGGCGACCGAGCAGCGCATCGCGAGCTTCGAGGACGCCGTCGCACGCATCGTCTGGCTCGTCGGCGGAATCGGCGCAGCGCTGGTGCTGCTCGCGTTCGCACTGCTTGCCACGCTCAAGTTCATCCCAGGCGCGCGGCCGAGGCAGGCAGGAGGTGCCGCATGAAGACGCACGACGGCGGGTCGATCGGTTCGACGGACACCTCCGAGGCGCGGCGAGACGCGCTGCGCATGATCGTGGCGCCGATCATCCTCGGAGGACTGGGAGCGTTCAGTGCCGCGCCTTCGCGCGCCTTCGCGCAGGACGGCGGCACGCCCCCGACTCCGCGGAAGCCCGACTCCATCGATCCTGACTTCATCGACCCGGAGGCGAGCCCGTATCCGACCTTCATCGTCGACCTCGCGGCGAAGGGCACGGTGCGCTGCGTTGGCAGTTCCGCCGTCGCGCTGCTTCTCAACGCGATCCGCGCCGATTTCCGCGGTTCCCAGCCTGCGATCGACCTCGAGGTCGTCTCATCTGGATCGGGCAGCGCACCGAAGGCGCTGGCTGCCGGCGAGTCCGACCTTGCGCCGATGAGCCGCGCGATGCGGGACTCCGAGATCGCCGCGGTCGAAAAAGCGCGGGGCGTGCCCGTGCGCTTCATCGACATCGCGCTCGACGCGATCGCGATCTGCGTGAATCGCCAGAATCCGATCGAGCGCATGACGCTCAAGGACCTCGACCGCGTCTTCGGCCGAGAGCGGCGGCGCGGAGGCGGACCCGCCATGATCTGGGGCGATGTCGGCGTGCGCGCGACAGACTTCTCCAACCGCTCGATCAGCCTCTTCGGCATGGGTGCGGGCACGGGCTCGAATGGCATCGTGCAGGAGACGATCCTCCTCGGCGGCGAGTTCCGCACGAGCGTGAACGAGGAGCCCGTGTCGTCGAGCGTCGTGCAGGGCGTCGCCACGGATCCCGGCGCGATCGGCTACTGCAGCGCGTACTTCACCTCTGGCCGCGCGCGGCCTGCGCGCGTGCGCGAGCTCGAGATCGAGTCGGAGCCGGGCGGCGCCTTCGTGGCGCCGACGGACGAGGCGATCCGCAGCGGGCGCTATCCGCTCGCTCGTGCGCTTCGCCTCTACTTTGTCGACGACCCGAAGCGGCCTTCGCCCGCCACGCGGCAACTGCTTCGATTCCTGCTTTCCGAGGACGGTCAGACGCTGATCGGCGATCTGGGCCAGCGCACGCTCGCCCCCGAGGCGGCGCATCGCTTCTTCGACTTGCTGAAGTGAGCGCGCTGCGCGTCAGCGCGCGGGCGCCAGCGACGGAAGGTCGGCTTCGTGCGTGTGGATCACGCTTCCCTGCGCGTCGACGAAGACGGCGCGCAGTTCGGGGCGACCCGCGCGTGCTTCCTCGATGTCGGGAGTCTCCAGGTCGAGGATGAGGAAGGTCTGCGGCGCGCTGCGGTCGAAGAGAACGCCAGGCGCGATCTCGACAGCGTCCGAGGCAACGGCACCGTGCAGCGGCCCCGCGATGAACTCGAGGAGGTCGTAGCCTGCGGCGGCGGCCGTCGCGTGGCGCACGACGCGCGAGCGCGCCCCGTCGGCCGACACCAGCACCACACCAGTGGCGCGTGTGCGTCCGACGACCTCTGCGAGACGCCGCACGGCAGCGGTCTCGCCGCCTTGGCCACTCCACGCGGAACCGACCGCAACGACCTTGAACGCCGCAGCGCTTCTCGCAAGAGAGTCTTCGAGCCAGCGCCACTGCGCATCGCTCCCGAGCGAAGGCTCGGTCACACTCCCGAGCGAAGGCTCGGTCACACTCCCGAGCGAAGGCTCGGTCACACTCCCGAGCGAAGGCTCGGTCATGCTCCCGAGCGAAGGCTCGGTCACACTTCCGAGCGAAGGCTCGGTCATGCTCCCGAGCGCGCGCCCGTCGAGAAGGAAGACCTCCGCGGAGCCGAGCGTGAACGAGGTGTGGATGCCGTCGACGCCGTCGCCGAAGCCTGGATTCGGGTGATAT
>JBIKTI010000293.1:0-4100 GCA_044348205.1 Phycisphaerales bacterium
CCGAGAGCGTGAGCGCCGGACGGCGGCTTCCATGAAGCGGCTTTCCGCGCTCCACCCAGTAGACGCATCCCGGAACGCCTTGCGCGATGAAGAGATCGACCTCCGCGCCGAGGGTGGTCACGCGCTCCGCGGCGCTCGCGAGGTCGAACTGCACGGACTCGTCCGTGGCGCGCTCGCGCAGCAGCTTGAGCGCAGAGGAGAGGTCGCCGAGCGCAGGCGAAAGGCCGTTGGGGAAGGCGTCGGGCGCAGAGACGCGGCCGCTCGTGGGCGATGCGCCCTTCCCCGCCGCAACGGCGCGGTGGACCTCGTCGAAGAAGTCCTCTGCCGCGCCCTGCGCCTCGAGCACGAGGTTGGTCACTCCAT
Source organism: Phycisphaerales bacterium (assembly GCA_044348205.1). Lineage (GTDB taxonomy): Bacteria > Planctomycetota > Phycisphaerae > Phycisphaerales > SM1A02 > QWPT01. Next base: position 364 of record JBIKTI010000293.1, read on the forward strand.
CGACCTCGTCCGCTGGAAGACCAGAGGCCTCGATTCCAGACAGCGTGCCGCGGCTCGTCGACGGGTTGTAGAGCGTGCGCAGGAGGTGGCGCACGCGGTACTCCGAGACGCGCAGCCCGAAGTGTCCGCTCGCGACATCCTCGAGGTGGTGCGCCTCGTCGAAGATCACATGGTCGTAGGCAGGAAGGAACGCGGCGCCGCGCACGCGCAGCGCGAGGTCGCTGAAGAAGAGCGCGTGGTTGCAGATCAGGAGATCCGCGTTCTCCATGCGGCGGCGCGCAGACTGGTAGAAGCACTTGTCGTAGGTCGGGCAGCGCCGGCCCATGCAGTTTCCTGCGTCGCTCGCGACATGCTCCCACACGCCCCTTCGCGGCAGCTGTGGCAGCGTCGCGAGCGATCCGTCGGTCGTCGAGTACGCCCAGTCCTCGATGAGCTCGAGCGAGTGCTCCTCCTCCTCGTCGTGGCAGAGCTTCGACTTCTTCTCGCTTGCGATGCGCATGCGCCGGAGCGACATGTAGTTGGCGCGCCCCTTGCAGAGCACGGTCGTGAACTCGTCGGGGATCACGGCCTTCAGGAGCGGCACATCCTTGTCGAAGATCTGCTCCTGGAGCGAGATCGTGTGCGTGCATACGACCACGCGCTCGCGGCGCTCGAGGATGCGGCGGATCGCGGGCACGAGATAGCCGAAGCTCTTCCCGACGCCGGTCCCCGCCTCGACGAGGAGACGCCCCTTCGACTCCAGGTTGGCCTCGACGGCCTCCGCCATGCGCAGCTGCTCGGGACGGGACTCGAAGCCCGCGATCCGACGCGCAAGCGGGCTTTCCGGCCCGAGAAAATAGGCTGGGTGCAGGGACACGGTCCGAGAGGGTAGCGCGGAGGCCGTCGCGGACGGATTGCCCCGTCGCTTGCGCGCGGCATGCGCCGCAGGAGGCCGACCGCGTGTATAGTGCCTCTCCCGTTGGACAGGTGCCCGAGAGGCCGAAGGGGACGGTTTGCTAAACCGTTGTATGGGGAATTCCCTGTACCGAGGGTTCGAATCCCTCCCTGTCCGTTGTTTGAGCGGTCGCGGCTGCGGCCGCTCCCTCTGGTGCTTGGCTCGCTTCGCGAGGCATGTTTGGGTTCTCGCGTACAGGGATGTTTCAAGAGGCCGCGATGAGGCCTGTAGTTCCGCCCGCGCGCCTCGGCGACCTCTTGAAACGGATCCGCGGCCTGCGGCCGCGTCTCCGGATTGCGGACATTGGTCGGCTGCGCCGCCCAATGTTCGAATCCTTGCATCTTTAGGCGGTCGCGGCTGCCGCCGCTCCCTTTGGTGGTGCGGACGCCAGCGGCTGCTCGCGGTATCCTGCCGCCCCCTATGAAGATCCACGAGTTTCAGGCGCGTCAGTTGCTTGCCCAGGCCGGTGTTGCGGTGCCCGCGTTTGCGGTTGCTGAGGATGTCGCGACCGCTGTTGCCGAGGCGAAGAAGCTCTTCGACTCAGGCATCAAGGAGATCGTCATCAAGGCGCAGGTCCACGCAGGTGGCCGCGGCAAGGCTGGCTTCGTCAAGCTCGTGTCGAACCTGAAGGACGCTGAGGCCGCCGCCACCTTCATGCTCACGAACAAGATGGTCTCGTACCAGACGGGCCCCGAAGGGCTCGTGGTGCGCAAGCTTCTCATCGCGGCTGCGGAGGCGATCGCGAAGGAGTACTACCTCGCGATCACCATCGACCGCGCGCGCCGCACAGCGACCCTGATCGCAAGCGCAGAGGGCGGAGTCGAGATCGAGGTCGTCGCCGAGAAGAACCCCGCCGCGATCATCAAGGTGCCGCTCCATCCGCTGCTCGGGCTGCAGGCGTTCCAGGCGCGCGAACTCGCGTTCCGCCTCGGCTTCAAGGGCAAGCAGGTCGGCCAGGCCGCCGACATCATGATGAAGGTCGGCAAGGTCTTCCGCGAGACAGACGCGAGCCTCGTCGAGATCAACCCGCTCGTCGTCACGCCGCCCGATGAGAAGAACCCCGACGGCCGCGTCCTCGCGCTCGACGCGAAGTTCCAGTTCGACGACAACGCGCTCTTCCGTCACCCCGACCTCGCGAAGATGTTCGACCCGACCGAGGAGAATCCCGCGGAGATCCGCGCGCACGAGTTCGGACTCTCCTATGTCGCGCTCGACGGCAACATCGGCTGCCTCGTGAACGGCGCGGGCCTCGCGATGGCCACGATGGACATCGTCAAGCTGCACGGCGGCGAACCAGCGAACTTCCTCGATGTCGGCGGCAGCGCCAGCGAAGAGGCGGTCACCGAGGCGTTCCGCATCATCCTCAGCGACCCGAATGTGAAGGGCATCCTCGTCAACATCTTCGGCGGCATCATGCAGTGCGACAAGATCGCGCGCGCGATCGTGACCAGCGCGAAGAATGTCGGCTTCAAGGTGCCGCTCGTCGTGCGCCTCGAGGGAACGAATGTCGCCGCTGCGCGCCAGATCCTCGCCGACGCGCAGCAGGAGATCCCCGCGATGCAGCCGGCGACCGACCTCACCGATGCCGCGAGCCGCATCGTCGAGGCCGTGCGCAAGGCGGGCTGATCGCGCGTGTCGACCCACACACGCAACCTCGTCCTCTTCGACATCGACGGCACGCTGCTGCGCACGGAGGGCGTGGGTGTGTCCGCCATGCTGCGGGCGTTCACGCGGCTCCACGGCGAGCGCGGCTTCAGTTTCGAAGGCGTCGAGATCGCGGGCGCGCTCGACGGGCTCCTCTTTGCGCGCATGATGGCGCAGCACGGGCTTCCGTCGGACGACGCCACCCACGCAGAGTTCCAGCGCGTCTACGGCGACGAGCTCTCGCGCACGCTGACCCCAGACCGCGTGCGCCGCATGCCTGGCACCGATGGTCTTGTGACGGCCCTGCGCGACGCGGGCGCCGCCGTCGGGCTCCTGACAGGCAACTACGAGCACACCGCACACCTCAAGATCACGGTCGCTGGCTTCGAGCGCGCCCACTTCCCTTTCGGCGCCTTCGGCGCGGACGGGCCCTCGCGGCGCCACCTGACCCCCGTCGCGATCGAACGCGCCGCCGCCCACCTCGGCCGCGCGTTCGACCCCTCGCGCGTCACGATCATCGGCGACACGCCGCACGACATCGACTGCGCCAAGGCCCACGGCTGCCGCGCGATCGGGGTCGGGACGGGGCCCTACTCGCCCGAGAGGCTGCGCGAAGTCGGCGCGGACCTCGCCGTCGCCGACCTCTCCGAGACGGCGCGGTTGCTCGACTTCGCGCTCGGCGCGCCCTGACGCCGGAGCGGTGGAAATCCCGTCGATTGCCCTGCCGCGATGCAACCACCGCGCCGTTCGGGCACAATGACGGTCGCGATGACCGCACTCGGCGCATTCTGCAGCGACTTCTATGTCAACCAGAAGCTCGGGCTCAAGCTCGACCTTCCCGAGCGGCGCGAGACCGTGCTCGACCTCTTCGACCGCGTGCGCCGCGCATTTCCGCGTCTCTCGACCTTCCAGCGCTATGACGGCGAGGTCGCGCTCGAGTCCGACAGCACGGAGCGCGAGTGGCAATGGGTCGCGCTTCGCCAGACGACGATCCGCTCTGGCCATGTGAACCCCGCCACGCTCGCGGACGCCTACAACTTCCACAAGTCGCTCCTCGAGGTCGCGCCCTACTTCCTCTCGATCTCGCCGCTCGACATCGACATGCTCGAGGTCGTGTTCGGCTTCGACTTCGAGACCGAGCTCGACCGCGACGCAGTGG
>JBIKTI010000294.1:0-4088 GCA_044348205.1 Phycisphaerales bacterium
CGAGCCGCCCGTGGTGCTGAAGGCGTCCTGCCCGCCATAGCTTGCGAGGAGAGAGGCGTTCGCAGCGTCGAACCCGTTGCCGTTCCACGCGCCGAGCCCCTGCAGGAGGTTCATGGTGATGGTGGATCCGATCAGGTTCGAGCCGATGCCCGGCTCGTCGATGCTGAAGGGGAACTGCGGGTCCTCGCCGAACTCGGCGCCGAAGACGCGCTCGGACAGGCTCGTGACCTCGCCCGTGTCATGGTCCCACGAGCCAGTGCGCAGGGCGCCGTCGCTCGAGTAGACCCAGATGTCCTTGTGGGCCTCGCCTTCGTCGGCCACGGTGACCGAGGTGCACGCGAGGAACGCCGCTGCGACGGAGAGGGATGCGCTGAACGCGATGGAGGAGCGATTGTTGAACTGCATGGTGGAATGGTCTTTCTCTTGATTCGATGGCGGCGCATGGGCGCGCCGCGATGTGTTTGAAGTGGAAACTGAGGAAGTGAAATGGAGGAACGAGCCGGAGCGCTCAGGGGCACGCGCCCCACGATGCGAGGAGCGCCGCGAGGTCGCCTGCGTCTGTGAGCCCGTCGCCGGAGAGATCCGCGCCGCCCGTGCCCCACGCCGCGAGCAGCGTGGCGAGGTCGGACGCGCCGATCGCGCCGTCGCCGTCGAGATCGGCGGGGCAGGGCGCTCCGCCGTCGACGAGGTTGGCGCCGATCCATGCGACCGCGGCCTCGAGCTCCGCCGCGCTGCGCCCGTCGTTGAAGACGAGCCAGAACGGTGCGCTCGGGAGCGTCGCGCCGTCGTTCGAGTAGAGCTCGAGCTCGAAGGCGTAGATTCCCGAGGGCGGAAGCGCGCCCTTCGAGGCGAACAGGCGGAAACCGAGGTGCCTGTGCCATCCGCCGTTCGACTGGACGGCGAGGTCGAACCCAGGCGCGGGCTCGACGCCGACCACCGACACGAGCGTGAGGAACTTCAGCTCGAGGCGCTCGTTCGCCACGGGTTCGACAGCCGAACCCGTGAAGCGGAGGAGGCCCGTGCGCGGCGTGAAGCCGACGCGCGAGCCGGTGGCGAATGTGCCTGGCGCAGCCTCGAACCCTGGATTCGAGGTGAAGCGGGCGACGCCCGTGTCGCCGAAGGTCGCGCCGAAGACGCGCGCGGCCTCTGGGCCCTTGGAGGTGGTCGCGCCCGTGTGGATCGCGCCCTCCTCGACGGTGAGGTTGATGTCGCCGATGTGCTGCGCGGCCGACTCGGCCGCGAAGCACGCCGTCAACGCGAGCGCGGACAGCGCCCGCATCGCAGAAGCATGGAAGTGCATGGAGATTCTCCGAGCCTCGCGCGAAGGTTCAGTTCGCGGAGGCGAAGCGTGCGAAGAACGGACTCACGAATGGATCGAGCCTGTTGCGCGACTCGTCGAGGTAGACCCGCCCGAAGGCCGCGCTCTCGACATGTCCGTCGAGGAAGGCCCAGTTGGAGACGGCGCCCGTGCTTGGGCCGTCCTGCGAGACGGCGGAGATCGCCACCTCGCCGACGGCGACGAGCGGTGCGTCCTGCGCCGCTCCCCAGCCTTCGACATGCGGGTGGTCCGCACCCGCGAACTCGCCCGTCGGAGTCATCAGGAGAAGCTGCACCGTGCTCGCATGGTCGGACACCTTCGAGAGACGATCCGTCGTCTTCGAGGGGTCCACCGCGGCCCATGGCGAGAACTCGCGCGAGAGATGGTTGTTGAGGCCATAGCTCGTGCGGCGGAACGCTCCGCCTGAGTTCGGCACGGGGACGCCTTCGCCACCGAGCGACGACGGCCAGTGCGGGCTGTCGTCGAGCGGCGAGCGAATGAGAGACGCGTCCGCGTAGCCCCGTCGCGCGAGCACCTCCACGAAGCTCTCGTCGCCGCCCTGGTCTATGCCGCCGTGTGGAAGGCGGGCATCGACCAGCCAGCCAGCCTCGTCGGTCGAATACGCGATCGACGCGAGCTGGAGCGAGCGGATGTTCGAGAGGCAGGTCGCCGCGCGCGCGCGCTGCCGCATGGTGCCTGCCACGGGCAGGGCAAGCGACACGAGCGCCACGATGATGGCGACCACGGAGAGGAGTTCGACGAGCGTGAAGCCTCCGCCTCGAGGGCGGAAGCCGCGCGCACCGCGTCGATGGAGCAATCCACCGACCGCGCTGGTCTGGACGGGCATGATGCAGCCGTTTCTGCCGAAAGTTCGGCGCCTGGGACTCCGAGGCGGCCGCGCAACCGAGGGCTGCAGCCGCCGCGACGCAACGGGGTCAGGCGCGGAAAGGCGGTGGCCGAGCGGCACAGGCCTCAGGTGCCGCGGGCGGAGCCCAGCGAACTCGAATCGGCTCGTCTGAGAGCGCGACCGACTCCGAGAAGGGAACGAATGGCGCCACCAGCGAGAGCCCTGGCACAAGCAGCGCGAGCTCGATGCAGATCGCGCAGTCGTGCGGCTGGTGCTGGTGGTTGCGGTCGTGATCGCGATCGTGGCCGTGATCGTGGCCGCGATCGTGGCCACCGTGCGCGTGACCACGCACGGCGCGGGTGATCGCATCGAGGCCGCAGGCGCTCGTCGCGCTGGTCCCGTCGCAGGGAGCGGGCGTTGCCGTCGACTTTCCGTCGCAGACGATCGTTCCGCAGGCCCCGCCGCCGTGGGCGATGAGGACATGCAGCGTGCGCGCGACGCCCGCACCCGAGAAGATCGCAGCGAACAGCACCGCGAAGGCCGCGATGCGCGCGATGGGGTGATGTCGACGGACGAGTGCGAACATCGATCTCGTGCGCGCGGGGACTCCGAGCGCGTCCGAATCAACCAGAGTCAGGGGGCGGAGGGTAGACCCGCCGCGCCCGCTCGGCAAGACACGGGCGCGGCATTCTTCGCGGCGTCAACTTCTCGGATGCACCCCGACGAGCGCATCGGGCGAGATGCGCGCCCGCTCAGGCGGCGGCTCGATCGACACTGTCTCGCCGCGCTCGAGGTCGAGAAATGCGCGGTTTCCGTCGCGCACCTCGCGGTCGAGGAGCCTCACGAGGTGAAGCGCACCGTCCGACCCGCAGAGGACGCGCTCCGTCTTCCCTCTGCTCCCGAGCGGCTCCGTGAGGATGCGCAGCCGGGTCGGCGAGGCTTCCGACGCGGGCGTCCGCGCAGCACCCGCGGGCTCGGTCGCGAGGAAGGCGAAGAGCGCGCGCCCGTCGCGACGGCCGACGATGCGGTCGATCGCGGCCACGCGGGGCGTCGGCTCGAGGCGGCGCGCCTCGTGGCACCAGTCGGACGGCTTCGCGAGCATGGGGCATGGCCCCTGGTGCGGGCACGGCGCCACGACGCGAAGGCCGCCGCGCGCGAGGATGTCGTCGCGCAGCGCCATGAGTGCGCGCGTCGTCGTGCGGAGGGCGGGCTCGATCACCAGGAGCGGCGCGGTGCGCGACCACCGTTCGACGAGATCGACGGTGGCAGCGGAATGGCGTTCATCGATGAGAAGCTCGTTGAGCGCGGTCTGGCAGAGGACGAGGTCGCTCTCGGGAAGCGTCGCGCGATCGAAGTCGCGCGCCTCGACCGTGGCGGCCACCTCGACGCCGATCGCGCGGGCCGCGATGCGCGCGGCCTCCTCGTAGGCGCGCGCTGCGGCCACGCCGAGCTCGATGGCGTGGAGCTCGACGCGCACGGGGCGTGCGATGCCGCGCGCGGCGCGCGCTCCCGCGAGCCATGCGAGGAACCCGACGCTCGTCGCGCCGACGCCCGCGCCGAGGTCGACGACGCGCACGCGCTCGAGCGCTGCGAGCCGCGCGAACGCGTCGCTGCGCGCCGCGCACTCGTCGAGGGCGAGCGCGACCTTCGGTGCGTCGCTCGCGAGGAAGTACTCGCGCTTCGCCGCGAGATGCGCGGCATCGGCCTGTTCCCGCGCGAGGCGTCCGCGGTCCACCGTGTAGAGATCGGAGAGCCGCTCAACCGCCTTCGCAAGCGCTGCGTCGGGCGTCGCGCTCAGGTCGCCCGCGAGCGCCTGCTCGACGGCGAGGATGCAATCGCGGGCTGCGGGGTGAAGCAAACGCGCGCGGAGGGACTCGAACCCCCAACCGTCGGTTCCGAAGACCGATGCTCTATCCAATTGAG
>JBIKTI010000295.1:0-4073 GCA_044348205.1 Phycisphaerales bacterium
CTCGAGCCGCGCACGGGAAATCCGCCCTGTGCGCATCCTCGGCAAGGGCCTCGTCCATGCGATCGGGCTGCAGTTCGCGCTCGGCCTCGCCGCGCTCGTGGTCGTCCTCATCCGCACCGATGCGCGCATTCCCATCTACGAGGTGCTTGTCACAAGCGCGCACCAGGCGTTCGGCGCTGTGCTGCTGGCGTCGGCCGCCATGCTCGCGGCCTGGAGCCTGCGCACGGTCGCTGCGCCCGCGGCCGAGGGCGAGGCCGTCACTCTGCAGTCACGCGCGGCTTGATCGCCTCCTCGAGCGCCAGCACGCAGTAGACCGTCGCGAGGTCCGCGTTGGCCTCCTCCCAGCGGGGCACGCTGTTCCTCCACGAGCCATCGGCCGCCTGCCGCGACAGGATCGCGTCGATCAATTCGCGCCGCCACGCGCGCTCGCGGCCCTCTCCATCGCGCAGCGTGTCCTTGCGCGAGGCGTGCAGCGCGCGCGACATCGCGTGCAGGTAGTAGTAGTACCCCTGCTGCCCGAGCCCGGGGTTCTCCGCGAAGGTGAAGTGGCGCTCGATCCACGAGAGCGCGTCCTTCACGCGCGGGTCCTCCGGCGAAAGCCCGGCGTAGAGCATGCTCTTGAACCCCGCATAGGTCATCGAGCCGTAGCTGCGCAGGCTCTTCGTGGCGAGCTTCTCGCCGTAGCGGCCCTCGCCCGCGTCCTCGCTTGCGAAGCTCTCGCCTCCGTTCGCGGGCGAGTAGACGAAGCCGCCGTCGCCGCCACCTGCCTGCGCCCAATCCGCGGGGTTCGAGGCCTTCCTGTTCTGCGTGCGGGCGACGAAGGCGAGCGCGCGCTGCATCGCGGGGTCTTCTGGCGAGACGCCCGCATCGTGCATCGCGTCGATCATCATCTGCGTGTTCGAGAGATCGGGCCGCTTGCCGTTGCCGTAGCCCGCGCCGCCGTACCAGTCGCGCGTGGCGGCGACGCCCTCGCCCTCGTCCCACTGGTTGCGCCGCAGCCACTCGACCGCGCGCAGCGCACCCGCGCGCGCGTCCTCGTCGCCGACCGCGGCAAGTCCGCTCGCGACGGCGCTCATCACATAGTTGCCGATGCCGCCTTCCGTCACCCGCGCGCGCGCCGCGTCGTCCGCGAGCGCCGCCTCGACCGCGCGCCGCGCCGCATCGCGCGCCGCCGCGCTGCCGAGTTCATCGGCCTGGACGAACGCCTTCAGCGCAAGCGCCGTCACGGCGAGGCTCGCCGCGCGCTTGCGCGGCTCCATGTCGGTCGGCGTCACCTCGACCGACTCGAAGAAGGTGCCGCGCGGCGTCTGCACGCTGGCGAGATAGGCGAGCCCACGCGAGATCGCCTCGCGGGCGCGCACGAAGTCGGCCTCGTCGACGGGAACATCGGAGGCACGCGAAGCGATTCGATGGACAGGAGCGGGAGGCGTCGCGCGCAGCGCTCCCGCAAGCACGGAGTCCTGCGGCGCAGGCAGCGCCGTCATGCGCGCATCGTCGATGCGGGGGTCGATTGGCGGCGCCGTGGGCGGCTCTGCAAATGAAACCTGCGCGACGAGCGCGCAGGATGTGAGCAGTGCGAAGAATGGACCTGCTGGCAAGGAGCCCACGCGCGCATGAGGAGTCATGCACGAAGTGTACGGCCCGCTGCAGCCGCGAACTCAGCGCGTCGCCGTGGACTGCGCTGTCGACGCCGCGGAGCGGGACGCGTCCGTGATCGAGCCGCTCGCCGCGGACAGCGGAGCGGCAGCGTTCGCGACAGACTCAGGCGTCGAGCGGGCGATCGCAAGCAGGGCCTGCGTCGGGAGCGCAGCGACGAGCTCGGGAGCGCGCGCGATCAGGATCTGGAGCAGCACCTCGTTCGTGATGTCGGTCTCGGTCCTGCTGTCCGAGATCTGGACGCGGAGCCCGCGTCGCACGATCGCCAGCACCTCGTCGTGGGTGAGGTGGGTCGAGCGGCTGGTGTCGTAGAGCCGCCGATTCGGATACTTGCGGATGCGAATCGCCTCGGTGGTTGGTGCCTGGAGGATCATGTGGCGCGTTTCGCGGACGAACCACCGTGGATTCGCAGCGGGCGCAAGATCCCCCCCAAACGAGGGAAACCCGAGAATTCCCGTCACGCGCCCGCACAAGGGCCTGGGTCGGCGATTCCGCCGATTTGAGCCCCTCCGAGGTCAGCGCACGGTTCCGAAGAGCCAGTAATCGCCGTGCCGGCCGCGGGCGAAGAAGCGGCAGGGGACGAGAAACGGCCCACGGTGCTGCCCGAGGTCGGTCAGCCGGGTGCGGACGACGAGAAGATCGTCCTGGTCGCGCTGGAGGACAAGGTCGGCCTGAAAGCGCGGGTCGAGGCTCTGGATCCGCTCGATGCGCGACTTCGCCATCATCTTGATCTCGACATCGAACTCGGTCGAGGCCTTCGGCTTCACGGCGCCACAGTTGGCTCGGAACTCTGCGAACCCGAGCGCGGGGGTGATGCGCGTCGACTCGTGCCGCACGCGGAGGTCGATGACGGGCGCCTTCGGGTGATCCGTCTCGACGACGAGGAACGGCGGGACGCCCTTGCGCAGCCCGCCTTCCGATGTGAAGTCGTAGCGCACCACATGCTTCGCTGCGGGCTTCATGGGCGACCCGTCGAGCGTGACGGGGGGCTTGCCGTCGATCGAGAGCACAGAGAACGGCGCGCCGTCCGCTGCCGCGAGCTCGAAGGAGCCCTTCATCCGCTCTGGGGCGAGCGCGTCGACGAAGTTCGGCGTCGCGCGCACGGTGTAGGCCGTCTCGGCGCGCAGCTCGACGACGAGCACCTGCCGCACGCCCTCGAAGGCCATGTTCACGGCCGCGACCTTGCTGCCGACCGACTGCGAGGTCTTCATCGACATGGGCATCTCGATGAAGCCGCCCGCGGGGATCACCTTGCCGACCATGTCGACCGTCGTACAGGTGCAGGTCGGCTTCGCAGCGCCGATCGTGACGGGCTGGTCAAGCGGGTTGATCAGCTTGATGGTCGCAGAGACGGTCGTCCCGGGCTCGACGAACCCGAAGTCGACGGTCGCGGGCTCCGCCTTGATCGGGCCGGGGATCTCGATGCTCTTCGGGTTCACGACCTGCTGCTGCGATGGTGGCTTTGGCTGGCCCTGCGGTGCCCGAGCCGGCGCTGTCTGCGCCTCGGTGGCCGCCGAGGCTGAGGACAAGTTTGATGCGGAGACGGCGAGCGCAAGGCCTGCGACGAGGGAAGCGGAAACGCGGAGCATGGGGGCCGATGATACGGGTCTCGCCGACATCGGCTGCGCCCTCTACACTCGGCGCCATGCGCGCGCTCACCATCGAGCGGCAGGGCACACCTGTCCTCCCCAATGTCGCCTTCGTCTCCGACCACCCCGATCCCGTCGCGCAGACGGGAGAGGTCCTGGTCCGCACGGAGGCTTCCGCCCTGAACCACCTCGATCTCTGGGTCGGCCGCGGCCTTCCTGGAATCGACATCCGCTACCCAGCGATCTCAGGGTCGGACGGCGCGGGCGTGGTGGAGGCGGTCGGGCAGGGGGTCGACCCGTCCTGGCTCGGGAGGCGCGTCCTCCTGAACGCGGCCGTTCCCAAGCCAGATCCGATCCGCCCCGACGCGCGCCCCTCGCCCGCAGACATCCACATGATCGGCGAGCACGGGCCTGGCTGCCTCGCCGAGAAGTTCGTCGCTCCCGTGGCGAATCTCGTCGAGATCGGCGACGCAGACCCAGTGGCCGCGGCCGCGTTCGGCCTCACCCACCTCACGGCGTGGCGCATGATGGTCACGCAGGCAGGCCTTCGCGCTGGGATGAGCGTGCTTGTCACTGGGATCGGTGGCGGCGTCGCCCTCGCCGCGCTCGCGATCGCGCGCCACTTCGGCTGCGAGGTGATCGTGACGAGTCGCCACGCGTGGAAGCTCGAGCGCGCGCGCGCCCTCGGCGCGGCGCACGCGGTGCTCGACCAAGGGCAGGACTGGTCGCGCGAGGTGCGCCAGCTGACGGGGCGCCGCGGGGTCGACCTCTGCGTCGACAGCGTGGGCAAGGCGATCCACGGTTCGTGCATCAAGAGCCTCGCGCGCG
>JBIKTI010000296.1:0-4067 GCA_044348205.1 Phycisphaerales bacterium
TCCAAGCGGGAGACCTGGGTGGAGACTTGCGCCCGGAGGCCCGTGCTCCATGCGCGGGTGGCTCTCGAGCCGTCGTGGGCGCGCCATCCTGCGGAAGACGCACGCGGAAGATACCGCAGCGCGTCGGAAGGAGCTGAGTTCGGCAGGAATTGCGGCAGGCGCCTCGCCTCGCAGCGCTCTCTGGGGAAGACCTGTCGAGATGGCGGATCGTACTTGGAGCGCCGGGAACAGAATGTAGTCTTGCGCGTCGAAGGGTCGCGGCGCGCGGCGGGGCAGGCCCCGCGATGGCGGCGCGATGCGGCCAAGCCAGGAGGACGAACGATGCATGAGCCCCCCTCCTCGCCGCAAGGCACAGCCAAACCCGCTCGGAGGTCGAGCCATGCGCGGGTCATCGGCTTCGGTGCGTCGGTGCTCGCGTCTTCGGCCCTCGTCGGCATCGGGATCGCGACGGGCCGCGAGGCGGCAAGCTCGAGCCAATCGTCCACAGTCCTGCGCGCTGCACTCGACGAGGAGTTCGCGCAGACCGCGGTTGCGCGGGCTTCCGTCGCCGCTCGAGCCTCGGCGCAGCCACGGAGCACCGCGCCCGTGGAGCCTCCTCCTGAGAGGACGCGGGTGTTCGATGGCCGCCCGCTGCGGGCAGTGCGCACCATGTCGATGCGCGTGACCGCCTACAGCCCAGACGAACGGAGCTGCGGCATCCATGCGGACGGCATCACGGCGAGTGGCTACTCGGTCCAGACCAACGGCGGCGCGCTGGTGGCAGCCGACCCGCGCGTTCTTCCCCTCGGGTCGCTTGTGAGCGTGCCCGGATACGACGACGGCGCGGTGGTGCCGGTCCTTGATGTCGGCGGCGCGATCAAGGGCGCGAGGCTCGATGTGCTTTTTCCAACGCATGAGCGTGCGGTCCAGTGGGGCGTGCGGGAACTCGAGGTCACGGTGTGGGAGTACGCCGACGGCGAGCCCAACGGCTTCAGGCGGCAGCGGCGGCCTTCGCGCTGAAACGGAGTGTCACGCAGAGGCCATCGACGGGGACCGCATGCGGTCGAGCACGCGGTAGTGGATGGCTTCCGCGATGTGCGCCTCGGCCACGGCGTCGCAGTTCTCGAAGTCCGCGATCGTTCGCGCGACGCGTCGGATGCGGTCGTAGGCGCGCGCGGAGAGCCCGAGGTCGCGCATGGCGCCCTCGACGAGACGCTGCGCAGGGCCCTCGATGGTGCAGTGGCGGTCGAGCTCTCTACCCGACAGCCGTGCGTTTGGCCGCGAAGGCCCTTGCCTCGACTCCATGCGTCCCCTCGCCGCGAGCACGCGCTCGCGGAGTTCCGCGCTGGTCGCGCCAGTGCGGCCTGCGCGCAGCGATGCGAAGGGCACGGCGCGCACCTCGACATGGAGATCGATGCGGTCGAGAAGCGGCCCCGAGAGGCGGCCGATGTACTTTTCCTGCGCCCGCCGCTCCGTGGCGCTCTGGGCGAAGCCGCCTGCGTGCGTCGGGTTCATCGCGGCGACGAGCATGGTGCGCGCAGGGAACCGCAGCGTGCCGTGCGCCCGCGCGATGGTGACGAATCCATCCTCGAGCGGCTCGCGCAGGCACTCGAGCGCCACGCGCGGGAACTCGGGAAGCTCGTCGAGGAAGAGGACGCCATGGTGCGCGAGGCTCACCTCGCCGGGCCGAGGCACTGTGCCGCCTCCCACGATCGCCGCAGCGCTCGCGCTGTGGTGCGGCGCGCGAAACGGCCGCTCGCGGATCAGGCCGGCGCCGCGGGGCACGGCGCCGACCGACGAGTAGATGCGCGTGACATCGAGCGCTTCGTCCGCCGAGAGCGGCGGTAGGATCCCGGGGAGCGCGCGCGCCATCATGGTCTTGCCGCTTCCCGCAGGGCCAATGAGCAGCGTGTTGTGGCCGCCCGCCGCCGCAAGCGCGAGCGCGCGCTTAGCCGCCTCCTGACCACGGATGTCTGCGAAGTCCGTCGCTGCGCCGAATGGCGGCGGACACTCCTCTGGCGGCCGCTCGCGCGGGAGGTCGTAGAGGCCGTTGAAGAACCCGACGGCCTCCTCGAGGCTTCGCACGCCGTAGACCTCCGTGCCCACGACGGCCGCGGCCTCGGGTGCGTTGTCAATGGGGACGACCACGCCGCGCAGCCCGTTGTCGCGTGCGAGGGCTGCGAGGCTCGTCGACCCGCGGATCGGCCGCACGGCGCCGTCGAGCGCCAGCTCGCCCGCGACGGCGAAGCGATCGAGCAAGTCGTCCGCGCGCTCGCCGATGATTCCTTGGAGCCTGAGCAGCGAGAGCGCGATCGGCAGGTCGTAGACAGGACCTTCCTTGCGGAGGTCCGCTGGCGCAAGGTTGACGGTGCAATGGCCGCGCGGGGAGGGAAAGCGGCACGCGCCGAGCGCCGCGCGCACGCGCTGGCACGACTCGCGCACGGAGGCGTCGGGCAGCCCGACGACGACCGTCTTCGACTGTCGGTCCGCGCCCTCGGGCCCTCTGTCGGGCACAAGCCGCTCGTCCGACTCGATCTCCACGGGCAGTGCGTCGATTCCCCTCAGGGCAAAGCTCTGGATGCGTTGCATGCCTCCCGTTCTACACGGGTTTCGCGTGCTTCCTCGATTTCACCACAGTTCTGCAGGAGAGATTTTCGACGATCACTCAAGCCCAGGCGCGAAGCCGCGGCGCATCGTGTTCTCGCAGACAGCGCGTGGCTCGACGAACTGCAGCAGGTAGTCGCGCCCGCCCGCCTTCGAGCCGATGCCCGACATCCCGAACCCGCCGAAGGGCTGGCGCCCCACGAGCGCGCCCGTGATGCCGCGGTTGAGATAGAGGTTTCCGACGCGGAACTCGCGCCGCGCACGCGCGAGGTTCGCGGGCTTGCGGCTGAAGACGCCGCCCGTCAACTTGTACTCGGGTGCGTTCGCGATGGCGAGCGCTTCATCGAAGTCCTTTGCGAACATCACCGCGAGCACAGGGCCGAAGATCTCCTCGCGCGCGAGGCGATGCTCGGGCCTGATGCCGCTGAAGATCGACGGGCCCACGAAGGGCATGCCGACCTTCTGCTCGAGCCCCGCGGGCACCTCGAGCGTCAGCTCGTGCTTGCCCTCGCTCTTGCCGATATCGATGTACGAACGGATCTTCCGCGCGGCCTCGTCGTCGATCACGGGGCCGATGTCGGTGCCGGGGTTCGCAGGGTCGCCCACGACGAGCGCGCGCGTTGCGCCGACGAGGCGATGGAGGAACGGCTCGTACGCGCTGCCGACCACGATCGCGCGGCTCGCGGCGGAGCACTTCTGCCCGCAGAAGCCGAACGCGCTCTGGCGGACGGCGAGCACGGCCTCGTCGAGGTCCGCCGAGGTGTCGATGATGACGGCGTTCTTGCCGCCCATCTCGCAGACGACCTTCTTCACGAACTCCTGGCCAGGCGCGACGAGGCCCGACGCCTGCACGATGTCGAGGCCGACGGCCTTCGACCCCGTGAACGCGATGATCGCGACGCGCGGATCGCGCACGAGCGTGGCTCCCACGGTCTCGCCGGGGCCGGCGACGAAGTGCAGCACTTCGCGCGGCGCGCCCGAACGCCAGAGGATCTCGCACATCGCGCGCGCGATCGACGGCGTCTGCTCGGCGGGCTTCACGACCACGGTGTTGCCCGTGACGAGCGCCGCGACCGTCATGCCGCAGCAGATCGCGAGCGGGAAGTTCCAAGGCGCGATCACGGCCGCCACGCCGCGCGGCTGGTACCACTGCTCGTCGAGCTCGCCGACGAACTGGCCGAGCCGCTCCGGCTCGAAGAGCCGCGCGCCCTCGCGGGCGTAGTACTCGCAGAAGTCGATCGCCTCGCAGACATCTGCATCCGCCTCGCGCCAGACCTTGCCGGACTCCTTCACGATTGCGGCGCTGAGTTCGTCGCGGCGCGCGCGCATCTCTGCGGCGGCGGCCACGAGCACCGCTGCGCGCGCTGCGTATGGCGTGTCGCGCCACGAGTCGAAGGCGGCATGCGCGGCGGCGACAGCGCGCCTCGCGTCGTCGGCGGTGCCGGCGTTCGCAACCAGAGGCACGCTCGCGCGCGCGACCGCCG
>JBIKTI010000297.1:0-4064 GCA_044348205.1 Phycisphaerales bacterium
CGGTTGATATCCTTTCCTCTCGCTACTAAGATGTTTCAGTTCACGAGGTTCGCTTCTCACGGCCTATACATTCAGCCGTGGATGACTCATAAGAGCCGGGTTGCCCCATTCGGAAATCCCAGGATCATAACTTGGTTACCAGTTCCCCTGGGCTTATCGCAGGTTCCTACGTCCTTCATCGCCTCTTGACGCCAAGACATCCATCACGTGCCCTTGTTGACTTGATCGCGTCTACCGAATGCCGTGGCACGCCTTAGGCGGGACACAACAGCGGTTCTGATCACGACCCCACTTGCATGATGGGGTCAACGCTTGCTTTGCACGGCCATGTTTACTGCTGACTCTCGTCAGCTATAGGCATGATCCATGGCACAGACAAGCGCAGTCGCCTAGTGCTCATATCTCGGTGCGATACACGCTGCGCTCAATGAGTTCCGATCGCCTGGGCCGAAGGATTACCTTCGGACACCAGAGAAAGAACACGCTTGACGCGCCGCGCTCGCGACACATTTTGCACGCTATTCAAGCAACTTGTCAAAGATCTTTCCGACTCATCCGCGCGTGTGCGCTTCCGAGTGCGGAGGGGCAAGGATAGCCATTTCGGCAAGCCTGTCAACGCCTCTGCGTGCTGAGATGGAAAAATTTCCTGCAGGGGACGGAAACCCTCGCTCGAATCGACGCGAGCAGGTCAGTTGACGGCATGAAAGCATCGAATCAGGTCCGAGAATGCGATTTCCCCTGACTTCAAGTGGCGAGAACTATCGACTTGGCATGGCGTGTCGCGGTTTCGCTTGCGCTCAGGACACTCATCCACAACACATCCACGCGGGTCTGTCAGAGGTCGCGCTCGACGCCCACTGACGGCGCCACTGTGCGCACGCGTCCCCTCCTGCCCACCACCATGCGAAAAGCGCCCCGAGTGAGCCGCTTGTCGCGTGCTCACTCGGGGCGTTGACTCGAATGCGCTTCGGAAAGCGCGACCAGTTTCAGCCGCGCGGTCCGGACGAGGTGTTCCCGTCGCGGCCGCTGCCGGGGCGGTTCCCGCCCGAGGGCGCGCCTCCTGCTGCTCCTGCCGGCGCGGCGGGTGCGGCCGCCTCTGCGCGGGCGAGCTCGATCTCGTCGTCGAACGCAGCGCGCATCGGGCTTCCGACTTCGTCCCGCGGGATTCGGATCTGGTAGGACTCGCCCGTTGCGGACTGGACGATCGCGATGGCTGCCACGCGTCGGTCGCCTCCGCCGCGCTCAGTGGCGGGGTCCGCGACCACATCGACGAGGTAGAAACCCGTGTCGAAGTCAATGCCTTCGTCGGAGCGCCCTGCTCCGATCAACTCGCCTGGCTGGACTGCGACTCGCTCCCGACGCCGAACGCCGTCGTAGTAGCGGTAGATGTCGACCGTGGCCGATCCGATTCCGAGACGCCCTTCGCCTGGAACGGCGTCCACCACGAAGAACGCGATCGGCGGAGTCACCGTGTACGGTTCGCTCCACTCGGAGACCGCTGACCCGATCGTGAATGGATCGCCGAGGGACTTCTGCTCCTCGACGAGCACACCGCCGTTGGTGAAGAAGGGGTTGTAGATGCGCGCGACAGCGCGATAGCGATAGGACTCGCCCGCCTGGACGCCAAGATCGTGCGCCCAGACGACCAGAGAGTCGGCTGCAGCGAGCTCGGCGGAGGCAGCGCCCGCCGCATCCGCGCCTGCTGCGCCCCCCGTCTCAGCCACCTTGCGGTCGAGTCGCTCCTGTGCAGACTGCATGCGCCTCTCGAGATCACGAAGGCGCTTTGTCATGGCGATGCGGCGCTTCTTGGTCTCCTCGTCACGAGGATCGGCAGCGCCACCCCCCGGCCGGCCTGTCATGCCACCCGCAGCGCCGCTGCCACCCGAGAGGCCACCACCTGGACGATTGACACCGCCACCGCCGCCGCCGCCGCCGGGACGACCGCCGCCCTGACCGCCCCCCGACTGCCCGCCGCCTGATGCCCCGCCCTCTCGACGGCGGTCATCGCGCGGAGCCTCGTCGAGCGGACCGCCGATGCCCTTCAGGTCATCCTCGATTCGCTTGTACTCGATGGTGCGCTTCGCCACCTCTCGGCGGAGGCGCCGCACATCCGGGTCCTCGACCGAGGTTGCGGAGGACTCCTCTGCGAGCATCGCGCCCGCGGAGAAGTTGCTTCGCTTCGTCGGAAGGAAGTCAGGCTGCACGATCTGACGCTGACGCGCTGTGTCGGAGAGATACTCCCATGCCGCGTCGCGAAGGCCCGCATCGGGGCTCTTCTTCATCTCCTCGCGGAAGGTGAACGCCCCTGGAAGCGCGGCAACCATCGCCGCATCGCCCCAGCCGCCATCGGCGAGCTTGCGCTCCCGCTCGAACTCGACGTCGACGATGAAGACCGTGTTGCGATACCAGAGCGAAGGAATCTGGGCACCACGACTCGTCCCCTGGAGTTCGGCCCGGACGCTGGCGAGGTCAAGCACCGCGCTCGGCACAGTCCAGGAGATGTCGAAGGGTCCGGCCTGGGAAGAGAAGCGAGCCTTCAGATCAGGCAACTGCTGAAGCACAGAGTCCTCGAGCGTGTCATCGACCTGCATCGTCTGCCGCATCGCGACCGCTGGGAAGTTCGGCACATGGAACGGCTCGCCACTGGCTGCACCATCCGACTGGAGGAGCGTCGCAAGACGCGGCTCGAAGCGGCCAAGTGGCCCCGAGGGGGAGACACCCGACGCGATGCGATCACGGAACCCGGGAGCGGCCTCCGCAAGGCGATTGGAAAGCTGGGCCGCGAGGGGCTCCTGACGCTGCTCGAGCTTGCCCTTGAGCGTCGTCGTCTTCTCTGCGATCCGGCGATCGATCTCGCCGAATGGAACCGACTGCCCGTCAAGCGTGACGCTGTTGGGGAAGAGTTGCCACACGAGAACGCTGACGAAGACGGCGCCTGACACGCCGAGCACGATCTTCTCAATGTGCTGCTCGATGAAGGAGATGCCCTTGGTCTTCATGCTGTTGTCCTGTCTTGTCGGGCAAGGCCGCGCGCGGACTCGCTCGAATCGGGTCTCGAAGGTGTACGCAACTCTGTTCCGCTCGATCAGTCTCGCCGTAGACTCGCGTCAGCCAGCGCTTGATGCGTCCTCTGCAGCGGGTGCAGCCGTGGAGATGCCAAACTGCGCCCGAACCACGGCCGGCATGGAGACGGCTGTCCATTCGCGGAGCCAGATGGTCTCGATCGTCGCGCGAACCTCGCTGACGGGCTCGACGCCGTACAGGTAGCCATCGCGCGCCGCCTCGAAGGGGTCGGCTGGCGACAGGCGCACATTGGCGACGGTCATGAAGTTGCGAGCGGCAAGGGCATCGAAGATGCGCGGAAGCCGCGCCGTCTCCGCCACGAACACAACCTCGACGACGCGGACATCGTAGACGGGGTTGCTCACGCGCCCCGTGAAGCGTCGCGAGAAGTCGCGCGGAGCCTCGAGCTTCGGGTCGATCTGCGGCGGTCCGAGAGTGGCGGTGGCGGTGGCGGTCGCAGCGCCTCCCGCCGATGCATCGGCCGCGGCCGCGTCTCCGCCGTCGGTCGCCACCTCGCCGCCCATCGCGCTCGCTTCGCCGCTGCTTGCGGTCGTGGAGGCCGCGGCCTCCACCGGGAGGACGCGGATCTGCATCACGCGCTTCAGCGGCGCCTGAAGGACCGATGGATTCGCAGCGTTGGCGTCCCTGAACGCGTGAAGCACATCCGATGTGATCCAGAACTTCCACTGCTCGTCGAAGAGCGCGGCGTCCTGGGTGTCGTACGCCTTCGTCGCATCGGAGCCAGACGGAAGGATCTTGTTCATCACCTCGCGTGTCGGGATCGGGAAAGCGCCTGGATCCACATAGAACGAGATCCGCTTGGCGACCTCGAAGTACTGCTCGATGCGCGCCTTGCCGAGCTGCTTCTCGAGAGCGGCGGTCTGCGTGGCGTCGAGCTTGGCGCGCGACTCCTGCTTCAGCTCACCCTGCACGAAGCGCTTTTCCGCGGCCTCGATCGCGTTCTTCAGGGAAGCCGACTCGGGCGGAACGCCCGTGCGGCA
>JBIKTI010000299.1:0-4038 GCA_044348205.1 Phycisphaerales bacterium
CGGCGGGTCGCTCCTCGAGCGCGCGCTCGGAAGCGCCCGCGCCAGCATCATGCCTGGGGTCGATGCGCCCGCCGATGCGCGGCGGGTGCTGCTCCTCGTCTCGGCCGATCCCTTCCTCGCGGTCGGCCGCGGAACCTACCTCGATGAACTCCTCGCGGGCGCGTCGCTCGCGAACCGGCTCGAGCGGCCAGGCTATGTCGAGCTTTCCGCGGAGGCTATCCTCGCGCTCGCGCCGACGACCATCCTCGGCGTGACGGAGACAGCGGCGGGTGCCGCGCGCATGCGCGAGCTCCTCGCGCGCGTGCCGTGGGGCGAGAAGGGTCCTCCCGCGATCTCCGTGGCCGCTGTGCCAGAGCTCCTCTCGCCGAGCCTTGTCGCCGTGGCGAAGCGCGACGAACTCGTGCGCCTCGCCGAGGCGGCCAATCCGTGAGAGGGGGGCTCGCGCTCCTGCTCGCGTCGCTGCTCGTCGCCGCGCTCCTGCGGGTGTCGCTTGGCCCTGTCTCATCGGATGGCGTGGTCGCCCTCGCGTGGGGCGTTCCTTCGGCGGAGATCCTCGGCTTTCGCACAGCGGGCGTCGTGGGGACCGTGCTCCTCGGCGCCTCGCTCGGGCTCTCTGGGCTCGCGCTGCAGATCCTGCTGCGCAACCCGCTCGCGTCGCCGTTCGTCCTCGGCGTCTCGAGCGGCGCGGGCTTCGGCGTCGCGTGCGTTCTCCTCACGGGCTACCTGTTCGCGTCTTCCGCGGGCGGCTTCCTTGGCGAGGCGCTGGGCGCCGCGATCGGCGCGCTCGCCGCGCTCGCGATCGTCGCGCGCTTCGGCCGCACAGACGAGGGGCACGACCCGACCGCGCTCATCCTCGCGGGCGTCATCCTCGGCGCCATCTTCAGCGCGGCCACCGCGCTCCTCGAGCAACTCGTTCCCTTCGGCCTCCGCGGCGACCTTCTCTCGTGGACGGCGGGGCGACTCCCCGAGATCCCAAGCAGGCTGCAGCTTGCGATCCTCGGAGTCGCTGCGATCGGCGGATGGCTCGCGCTCGCACGCCGCGCTGGCGCCCTCGATGTCTCGATGCTCTCGGACGACGAGGCGCGTTCATCGGGCGTGAGGCTTTCCGCGCTGCGCACCGAGCTCTTCTGGATCGGCGGCCTTCTCGCGGCCATCGCTGTCGCCTACGCTGGGCCGATCGGTTTCGTCGGTCTCGTCGGGCCGCATCTTGCGCGCCTTCTCGTGGGGCCGCGCCACGGTGCTCTGGTGCCTGCGTCCGCGCTCGCGGGCGCCGCGCTCCTCGTCACGGCTGATGTCGCGCGGCAGTGGCTCGACCTCGGCACAGGGCGCCTCCCGATCGGCGTGCTGACCGCGCTGGCGGGCGGCCCCTTCTTCCTCTGGCTTCTTCGGAGGGGCGCATGGAAGGCGTGAGTGTGCCGCTTCTCGTCGGAGAGTCGCTTGCCCGCCGCCATGGCGAGACGGTCGCGCTTCGCCCGACCTCGCTCGAGGTGCGCGCAGGCGAGATCGTGGCGGTCGTCGGTGCAAATGGCTGCGGAAAGAGCACGCTGCTGCGCTCGCTCGCGGGGCTCGCGCACGGCGCGGGCTGCGGCGGAGAGACGCGCCACGAAGGCGCACGGCGGTCGCGCGAGGAACTTGCGAAGGTGGTGGCCTTCGTGCCGCAGCGCCCGATCGTCGCTGCCGACTTCACCGCGCGCGAGGTCGTGCGGCTCGGGCGCCACGCGCGTGGCCGCGACGAAGGCGCGGTCGAGCGCGCCTTGGCTGCGGTGGGGCTTGCGCAGCGGGCGGAACTCTCCGTGCACACGCTCTCGGGCGGCGAGCGCCAACGGGTGGCTGTGGCGCGGGCCTTGTGCCAGGTCGATGGCTCCGAGCGCCCCGTCGTTCTCCTCGACGAACCCTTCAGCGGCATCGACCCCGGCGAAGTGGCTCGCATCGTGTCGGCGCTTCGCGCGCTCGCGGCGCGCGGAGCCGTCGTCCTCTCGCTCCACGACCCAGGCCTCGCGCGTGCGGTTGCGACGCGCGCGCTGGTGATGCGCGCGGGCGAAGTCGTCGCCTCCGGCGAGGCACGCGCAGTCCTCACGCCCGAGATCCTCAGCGCCGCGTACGGAGCACCGATGGAGTTCGCAAGCGCGTGGATCGCCGCTGTGGTTTGAGCGCTTGCCTCTGCTCGGTTTGGTGCGTGCATCGCCGTGCGCGAAGCGCCGCGCCACACGCTGAACGGTGAATGGCCTACACTCCGCGCCATGGGACCTGTCGGCTGGGCAATCGCCATCATCATCCTGCAAGCCGTGATCGGCGCCCTCGCCAAGAAGGCCCAGGAGAAGCGCAACCTCGAGGCGCGCCGCAATGCGAACGCAAGCGGCGGGACGGTTTCGCAGACGCCCTCGCCGCAGGCGAAGCCCACTGTGCGCGTACAGGCCCAGCCACCGCGCCGCGCCGACGCAGCTTCAGGGCCGCAGCGCGTCGTCGTTCGTCCGCCCGCAGCCCCCGCAACCCGCCCGATGCAGCAGATGCAGCCGCGCGGTGCGGCGCCGAGCGACCCCGCCGTGGCGATGGCCCGCGCCATCGAGGAGGCCCGTGCCGCCGCTGAAGCGCGCGCCGCCCGCGAGGCGCGCGCCGTCGAGCGGGCGCGCGCAGAGTCCTCGCAGCGCAACCGTTCCGTGGTCAACTCGACGCGCGGACAGGTTCGGACGGTGCAGCCCTCGAAGGAACGCTTCTCCGTGAAAGGGAAAGCGGGCCAGACGGGCGCGCGTCTCCCAGTGCCGCCTGCCGGGGAGCGCGAGGAGTACGCAGCCCTCCAGAGCACCAAACGCGTCCGAGAGTCCCTCGAGAAGGTGCGCGCGGCAGAACGGCGAGTCGGTGGGGGGCGCGTCGCCGTCGCGCTCGGTCCGACTTCGGGTGGCGCGGCCGGTCAGGCATCAACGCGCGCGGCGGGCCTGCGCAAGCTTCTCGCATCGCCTGAGCGGATCCGCGAGGGAATCCTGGTTTCCGAACTGCTCGGGCCGCCGCGCTCGATGCGCCAGCTTGGATCGGTCTGAGCCAGTCGGACCCAGCGGCTGAGATTCTCGGACGCGACACCTTCAGCGGTTCGCGATCGTTTCCGAACCTGCGCGGAATCGACGCGATCGTTGTTGATCGTCGGGCCAGTCCGCCGCCAAGCCACAGCGTCGGCTCGGGGATTTCTGCTATCCTCCCGCCCCAATCGCGGCCGAGCGGCCGCTTCGAGAGACGGCGTTCCCGCCGAAACACCCATGATTGACATCCGCAAGCTCAAGGAACTCGTGCGCCTGATGGTCGAGAACGACCTGACCGAACTCGACATCCGCGACGAGCAGGAGACGGTGACGGTCAAGCGCCCCGGCCTGCATGCCGCCCCACAGGTGATGATGCCGCAGATGGCGATGCCCTCCTACGCGGCGCCCCAGCATGCCGCGCCCGCAGCGGCTGCGCCCGCAGCACCGTCCGCCGCGGCGCCCGCCGCGGAGAAGCTCCCCGCCATCGAGAGTCCGATGGTGGGCACCTTCTACGCGGCCCCCGGCCCCGACAAGCCCGCGTTCGTCTCGGTCGGCGCCAAGGTCGGCCCCGACACCACCGTCTGCCTCATCGAGGCCATGAAGATCTTCAACGAGATCAAGGCGGAGACCTCGGGCACGATCGAGGAAGTCCTCGTCAAGAGTGGGCAGCCCGTCGAGTTCGGGCAGCCGCTCTACCGCATCCGCCCGAACTGATCGCGCCTCTTCCCCCTCGGAAGCAACATGTTCAAGCGAATCCTGATTGCGAATCGCGGCGAGATCGCGCTGCGCGTCATCCGCGCGGCCAAGAGCCTCGGCATCGAGACCGTGTGCGTCTACTCGACCGCAGACAAGGACGGCCCGTGGCTCGAGCACGCGGACCAGACCGTGTGCATCGGCCCTGGCCCGAGCCCGCAGAGCTATCTCCGCATAGACCGCATCATCGCTGCGGCGGAGGTGTCGCGCGCCGACGCCGTCCACCCGGGCTACGGCTTCCTCTCCGAGAACGCGCACTTTGCAGAGGTCTGTC
>JBIKTI010000300.1:0-4034 GCA_044348205.1 Phycisphaerales bacterium
GCCACGATGGCGGTCGCAGCGTTCGTCGTCCACTGGAGCGATCCGTTCGGCGACAAGGAGCTCGCGCTCGTCTACCTCGTCGGCTTCGCTGTGCTCCTCTTCACAGGTGCGGGGCACTACAGCCTCGACGGACTCCGCACGCGTCGGCCCGTGTAACCTCGCGCGCGAGACCGCCGTCATGCTTGCGAATCCGCTCGTCCTCGCAGGCGCAGCGTCCGTTCTCGCCGGCGGTGCGCTCCTCTTCGTCGGCCTGCGCGGCCGCCGCGTGGACGGCGTGCGCGAGTGCGCGCGCTGCAGGCACGCGACAGATCCGTCCGCCGCAGCGGCGACCTGCCCCGAATGCGGCCTTGATCTCACGCGCCGCAGCGCCGTGCGCCTGCGCCGCGCGCGCGCGCGCGCCAAGGCGTGGGCGGGCGGGCTTGTGCTTGCCGCGGGGCTCGCGGTCGGCGGCACGGGCGTCTGGGCGAGCAGCGCGAGACTCGATCCGTGGCCGCGCTGTCCCGAACCCGTCCTCGCGCTCGTCTTCGAGCATGGGGCCGCGGGGCTCGCGGCGAAGGCTGCCGCCGAGTACCGCGCGCGCCTCGACGCCAACGCCCTTTCCGCGCAGGCCGAGACGCGGCTCGCGGCGATCCTGTCGGCCTCGATCGAGGCCGCATCGAGCGACCGCCTCGCGTGGGACCCCGCGTGGGACCCGCTGCTCGAGACGCTGCGCGCAAGGGGCAGGGTCGCGGACGCGGCGTGGGGCGCTTTCGTGTCGCAGGCGATCGATCTCCAGCTGCTTCTTCCCGCGAAAGTCCGCGTCGGATCGCAGGTCGCCTACGGCCTTGGCCACACCGAAAGGGCAATCCAGTTCAGGCCGTTCGGCAACACGAGCGCCTCGGCGAGCTGGGCCGTCCTCTCGCTCGAGATCGCGGATGTCCCGATCGGCGAGGACCGTCGATCGGGCCTCCTCATGCGGACAGCCTTCGGCTCCGCGCTCAGCGGCGGAAGCGGCTCGCAGCAGGCGAGCGCCCTGCTCCCCACGCTGCCGCTCGGAAAGACGACGGCACGCGCGAAGGTCGCGGTCGAGATCTTCGACGGACCGATCGGCTCGACTGCGCTCCTCTTCGCGAGGACCGTCGAACTTGCCCGCGAGGTCGAGGTCGTGGCGGCGGACGCAGCGATCCTCGGTGTGGTGCGCGACGAGGCGCTCGCGAAGGAGCTCCGCGATGCGATCTCCTTCGAGCGCGCGACGATGCGCCCGACGCAAGGCGGCCGAACGCTCGTCGAACTCGCCTTCGCGTACAACGCCGTGCCGACCGACGCTGCGTTCGAGGTCTTCGTGCGGCGGCGCGGCGGCGCCGTAGGCGCGGAGGAGATCCGCTTCAGCTCGCTCACCGTGAGGGCGCACCGCCAACCTGTCGTGAGCGCCACGAGCTCGAGCACCCACGACCTCGCGTCGGGCCGCTACGACGTCATTCTGCGGCCGTCCGTGAAGCTCGCGGAGGAGTCCGTCGGCTTCACCTCCGCGTGGGACGGCCCCGACATCGTCTTCGAGGGCGTCGAGTTCGGCGCGCCTGCGCTCAGTGCGGGCGAGGCCCCTGCCCCGAACCTTCCTTAGCCTTCGCGGGCAGCACGATGCTGAGCACCGTCGCGAGCGCGAGCGTCGCCAGGACGACCACGAGCGACACAGTCGTGTCGATCTTGATCGACTTCTGCGGCGCCATGCCGATCACATCGAGATAGGGCGGCACGCTGAGGAGCAGGAGCTTCACTCCGACGAACGCGAGAATCAGGATCAGCGCGGGCTTGAGGAAGCGGAACTTCGAGATGAGGGCCGCGAGGCAGAAGTAGAGCGCGCGCAGGCCGAGGATCGCGAAGATGTTGCTCGTGAAGACGATGAACGGGTCGGGCGTGATCGCGAAGATCGCGGGGATCGAGTCGACCGCGAAGACGAGGTCCGTGATCTCGACGAGGATGAGCGCTAGGAAGAGCGGCGTGATCGCCCACTTCGCGGACAGCGACCCCTGCGGCGGCGGGTCCATCGTCTCCTTGCCCGTCGCGTGGTCCTTGCTGTAGGTCGGCTTGATGGTGCGCTTGGTGAAGAAGTGCTGCCCGTCGTAGAACTCGACCACGGGGACGAATTTCTTGACGAGCCGCACCACGATGTTCTGCGAAGGGTCGTCGTTTCCCTTGATGAGCGCCATCTTCAGCGCGGTCAGGATGAGGAACCCGCCGAAGACGATCAGGATCCACTGGTACTTGAGGATCAGCCCCGCCCCGAGGCCGATCATGCCGCCGCGCATGATGAGCGCGCCGATGATGCCCCAGAAGAGGACGCGGTGCTGGTACTTGGCGGGCACCGCGAAGAACGAGAAGATCAGCGCGATGACGAAGATGTTGTCCATCGCCAGCGACTTCTCGACCACATAGCCGACGAGATACTGCTTCGCCGCCTCGAGGCCGAGCACCTCGCCCGAGATGATGATGGGCTGCTCGGGGACCTGCCCCGCGAGTTCGTGGGTGTTGTAGCGCGGCGTGTCGAGGCCGAGCCCAAGCCAATGCGCGTCGTAGGCCTTGTAGACGAATCCCGCGAAGGCGATGCCGCAGGAGAGCCAGATGACCGACCAGGTCGCGGCCTCCTTCATAGAGACCTCATGCGCCTCGCGGTGGAAGACGCCGAGATCGAGCGCGAGGAAGAGGACGACGAGGCCGATGAAGCCGATGTACGCCCAGACCTTCAGCGAGGAGGGGTTTGCGGCTGCTGTCGAGGCTGCGTCGGTGGCGAGAAGAAGAAAGTCTGTCATGGTTGACCTCGGGGGGGCACGGATAGTAGCAGCGGCGACTCGGCGCGAATCCGCTTGTGCGCTCGCCCCGCCCCGCGCTAGCTGCGGGCGTCCGGGGAGAGTTCGATGCCAGGGTTGAGCAGCACGATCCGCCGCTCCCGATAGAGCGCCCCGATCGCCTGCTTGAATGCCTTCTTGCTGGCACCGAAGCGGCTGCGGATCTCAGCGGGGTCGCTCGAGTCGTCGAAGTTGAGCCGCCCGCCCGCCCGCTCGAGTTCATCGAGGATCAACCGCGTCAGCGGTGCGACGCGCTGATACCCCGACGCATCGAGGCTGAGGTCGATCTTCCCATCCTCGCGCACTTCCTTGATGAAGCCGCGCAGCCGCGCCCCGATCTCAAGCGGCGCGCCCACGGTGGTGCGATAGATCAGGCCGCGGTGCGCGCCCTCGATGATCGCGTTGTATCCAAGCGCAGTCTCCTCGAAGACGAGCAGGTCGACCTCGAGGCCTGCGCGGTAGTTCGGCCGCTCGCGGCTCAGGTGACGCGAGACGAGCGCGCTGGCGATGATCCGGTCGCTGTGCTCGTCGAGCATGACGCGCACCACGACCCGCTCCCCGACTCGGACGGGTGGTTTCTGCTCGCGGAACGGCAGGAGAAGGTCCTTCGGCAGCCCCCAGTCGAGGAACGCGCCCGCGCGCTCGTGGATGTCCTTGACCCGCAGGCAGGCGAACTCACCCACGCGCGCAAGCGGGGTCTCGGTCGTGGCGACGAGACGGTCCTCCGAGTCGCGGTAGAGGAACACCGCCACCGTTCCGCCAGGCCGAAGCCCTGCGGGAATCATGCGGCCGGGAAGCAGGATCTCGCCAAGCGGACCGCCGTCGAGATAGAAGCCCGACTGCGTCTCGCGGACGGCGGTGAGCGTGTTGAGTCGGCCAAGAAGCGCCATGGACGGTGCAGCGTATGCGAATCGCGGGCGGGGCAAGGAAGCGATGAAACCCGCGGAGCATGATCGCCAACGGGCGCGCCCGCTCGAGGCTACGCTTCGCTTCCTCATTTCCCAGGACCACACGCATGGACACACGACAAATCGAAGCCATCGGAGCCATTTGCGCGATGGCAGCCCTTTCGGACGGTGCCACCAGCTCCACGGAGCGCGAGCGAATCGAGGGAGTCTTCAAGGGCCTCTCCGATGGTGACGGAGGCGGCGGCGGCGGCGAGGCCCGCGCACTCGCGACGGCCTATCGGCGCGTCATGCTGAAGCAGACCTC
>JBIKTI010000301.1:0-4022 GCA_044348205.1 Phycisphaerales bacterium
GTTGGCGTCTCGGTTGCACGCGAGCAGCTGGCCCGAGTTGTCCGGGCACGCGGTCCAGATGTCCATGCCGCTGTTGAAGGGCACGGTGCCGTTGCAGGTCGAGATCTTGTAGTCGCCCGCGTTCGGCGCCGTGAACGAGAACCACACATCGCGCCCGATGAGCGCGCAGGTCTCGAAGTCGATGTCGGCGCCCGCGTAGTAGTTGTCGAACGGCGTCGCGCCTTCCGCAACCTCGATCGCGTCGACGCAGAGGTCGTTCGGCGGCGGACTCGCGTCGCACGGCTTCCCGCTCACGGCGAGCGTGTAGTTGTTGCCGCCGTCGTAGCCGCACGGGAAGTTGTAGAACTCGTACGACGCCACCACGATGTAGTACTGGCCCGGAGGCAGGCACTCGCCGTCGGTGAGCGCGGGACAGACGCCCGCGGTCTGGTCCATGAAGAGGCTCGTGGTGCAGTTCGAGAAGTAGATCGTCGCGAAGCTCGGCACGGTGGAGTTGAGCTCGAGCACGAGGTTGGTCCCCTCCTTCAGCTCGATGCTGTACCAATCAGTGTCGCGCACGCCGTTGGCGGCCCACATGGTGCCGCGCACCGAGTCGCCGAGTTCGATCGGCTGCGCGGACTGCGGCGAGCCGATGCAGCCTGAATTCTCGTCGTCGCCACAGGCCTCGAGTTCCTGCACGGTCGGCTTCGCACCGGTGCACTCGACGAAGGGCTCGATGACGAAGGCGCCGGTGCCCGACTGCGACCCAAAGACGCCGCCGATCAGGATGGTGTACTCGACGCCCGCCTCGAGCAGCACGGCGCGGATCGTCGAACCGGCGTTGTCGTCGGGCGTGTAGCAGCCCGAGTCCGAGCAGGCGACGACGCCGTCCGTGGGCGAGCAGCCCGCCATGACGGCGATCCGCTGCCAGATCTGCTCGCCCTGCCCGCAGGTCGAGATCCTGTACACATCGGTCGCGGGCGGCGTGAATCGGAAGTACTGCGCGTTGTAAATGCGGCGGTCGAACGGCTGTCCCGCAGGAGCGGGATCGCAGAACCCGGCCAGATCGACGATCTCGTTGCGATCGGTCGTGTCGTACGCGTTGAGGCCGAGCACGGCGTCCGTCGCCTCCTTGCACCCCGCTCCCGCGGGAGCGATCGGATCGATGCTCAGGATCCCACTCTCGACGAAGTCGGCCCCGCAACACGATCTGCCGACTCCGATTCGGTAGTTGACGCCTTGGAGGAGCTCGATGTCGCTGATGAGCGTCCCATCGGCTCCACCGCTCGGACAACCCGCGATTCCGCACTGAAGCAGGGAGAACCCGCTGCAGTCGGTCCACACGGAGAGCACGGTGAGGCCGCCACCCGGCGGCGCTGCCGTGCAGGTCGAGATGCGGTACAGGCCCGACTCGGTCGGCGTGAACGAGAAGAAGAGGGTGTTGTTCGACGGAAGCAGGCAACCGCCCTGGTCGGCGGGGATCAGGCAGCCCGTCGCGGATCCAACGAACGGGGTGTCGCCCACCTCGACGACGGTTGCTTCCTCGCATGCAGGGCAGGACTGCGCCACGGCAACGGGCGCCGCGAGGACCGCACCAACCAACAGCGAGATGGCGCGGAACAGATCGAGTGAATTCAGCATCGGAGAGCTCCTTGACACGACAGCCGCGCGGACCAGCCTGCGATCGGCCTCGATCGCACGGTTGCTGTCGACTCAGACCTTGCACACTCTACGCTTCGACAGATTCTGCCAAAGATGAACTGCGTTCGATTGGTTTCCTTTCGGCTTCTGAACCCCCCAAATGGGGTCAACGGCCGAAGCCAGCGTCTCTGCCGTCGCTGGTTCTCGCTCCCGACCTCGCTGCGGACCGCTCTGCAAGCCATGTCTCGGGCCCGGCGCGGCGCACGCAACTTGCCCACGGCGCACCGCAGTCACACAGTTGCAGTCCGCATCAAGGCCCGCATGCTCCCCACGCGCCAAGCAGCGCGGCGAGGTCCTGCGCGTTCGTCGTGCCGTCGCCGTTGAGGTCGCCGGCGTCGTCGTCCCACGCGCTGAGAAGCGCGGCGAGATCTTGGGCGCCGACCTGGCCGTCGCCGTTCAGGTCGGCGACGCACTCCCCGCCGCCTGGCTCCCCCACGATGAGCGCGAACGCACCGATGCCCTGGCCATAGATGTCGTCATCGGGGCTGCTCGAGCCGATCACGATGCTGTAGCTCGCACCGAGAGTCGGCGTGAAGGTCAGCTTCGATTGGACGCCGCACGCGTCGTCGTTGCACGCGATGAGCGAGCCGCCGCAGCCGTCGAAGACGGCGAGGCGGACATCGAGGTCGCCGGAGTCGCCTCCGCTGATGAGCGCCGAGCCGCCGTCTTTTTCGCAGAGCGAGATGGTGACGGGCTCGTCCGTGCTGGCGGTGTACGAGAAGAAGACATCGGAGTAGATGGTGCCGCAGGTCGTCTCGGTCGTGCCGGTGGCGCGCGTGTTCCTGAAGTCGTTGATCCCGACGGCCGCGGCGATCGGCGTCGTGCAGTCGTCATTCTGCGGCACTGCGCTGCATGGCCCCGCGCAGATGGCCGCGGACGCGGCGCACGCGAGGTCCCAGGACTCCGCGCAGCAGACCGGGTCGAACGCGCAGACGAGATTGCAGCACGCGATGTCGTTGCAGGAGGGCTGGCCGCTTGGGAAGCAGCAGTCGCCAGCGTCTGGATCGCCGCACACAATTTCGCTTCCGAGGCGGGTGATCGAGAGAGAGAACCGCGCCGCCTCGAAGGAGCCGGCGACGAAGACCTGGCTTCCGATGCGGATCCACGCGGTCTGCCCGCCCGCGAGCTTGACCACCAGCGCGGACAGGAAGGGAGAGCAGCCCGGCTGGAATGCGTCGGAATTGCACGCGATCAGCTGACCGTTGTCGTCCGGGCAGTTCGTCCAGATGTCGATGCCGGTGTCGAACATCGCGCTGCCGCAAGTCGAGAACTTGTAGTCCGCCGCCTGTGGAGCGGTGAACTTGAACCAGACATCGCGTCCGATCAACGCGCAGGTCGGCTGCTCGAGCTCCGTGTCGGCGAAGAGGTTGTCGGCCTGCGTGGTGCCCTCGAACACGGTGGTCGCGACCGCGCAGCGGTCGTTCGGCGGCGGACTCGCATCGCACGGTTCTCCGCTCAAGGTCAGCGTGTATCCGTTGCCACCGTCGTAGCCGCAAGGGAACCCGTTGAAGAACAGAGGCGCGACGGCCACGAAGTGGACCCCGGGAGGGAGGCACGCGCCGGCCGACAAGGCCGGGCAGAATCCCTCGGTGCGATCCGCGAAGTAGTCGACGTCGCACTGCGGCGTCACGAAGACAGCGAAACCGGGGATCGTCCCGTTGAGTTCGAGCGTGACCCGCGTTCCTTGGGTGATCTCGAAGCGGTAGATGTCGACATCACGGGTGTTCCCGCTCGCCCAGTAGTTGCCGCGGACGCTGTCGCCCACGACGATGGTCTCCGCGTTGTCGGGCGCGAAGAAGCAGAGGTCGTTGATGTTCTGTCCGCAAGGCTCGATCTCCAGGCGGGTCGGCTTCGGCGCTGGACAAGGCTCGAGCGGCGAGATCACGAACTCACTCCGCCCCGCATCGTTGACGGTCGTTCCTCCGACGAGGATGGTGTACTGGACTCCAGCCGTCAGCTCGACGCCGAGGATGCTCGATCCGAGCGGGTCCGAACCGCTGAGGCAGGCCGAGTCGGAGCAGGCCAGCACGCCGTCGGCGGGAGTGCAGCCCGTCAGCACCGCGAGCCGTTCCCACAGGGTCTTGTCCTGGCCGCAGGTCGAGATCGTGTAGACCCCGGTGGTCGCGGGGGTGAAGCGGAAGTACTTCGTGTTGTAGATCGCGTCGTCGAACTCCTCGGGCACGGGGCTGCAGGACCCGGCGAGATCGACGATCTCTGTGAGTCCCGTGCTGTCGAAGGCGTTCGTGCCGAGCACCGCCACGGTGGCGCTTGAACAGCCGAACCCGGGAGGGTCGACAGGCTGAATCGTCAGCACGCCGCTCCCGATGAAGTCTGCGCCTGCT
>JBIKTI010000302.1:0-4010 GCA_044348205.1 Phycisphaerales bacterium
GGGGGGCACGAAGCCTCGCGCGCGCGGCGAGGAGATCAAGATCCTCTTCCTGCCCGACCAGCACCTCGGCCGCAACACGGCGAAGCGCCATGGCTCGACGACCGAGGTCGATGTCGCGGCTGGCGCGCGCGGGCCCGCCAACACGGCGCTCTGGAACCCGAAGCGTGATTCGGGCGGGCTCTCCGCGGAGGAGATCCGCAGCGCGAAGGTGCTCCTGTGGGCGGGCCACTGCAGCGTGCACAAGCTCTTTCGACCCGAGCATGTCGCAGAGGCGCACGCAGACGGGCGCACCGTCCTCGTCCACCCCGAATGCGCGCAGGAAGTGGTCGACATCGCGGACCTCGCTGGCTCGACCGAGTTCATCATCGACACCATCGATGCCGCCGAGCCAGGCTCGCGCTGGGCGATCGGCACGGAGGTCCATCTCGTGAACCGCATCTCGCGCGCCGCGCGCGACCGCGGCGTCGACGCACGGATCCTGAGCGATTGCCAGTGCCTCTGCACCACGATGTATCGGATCGACCAGGCGCACCTCGCGTGGTGCCTCGACCACCTCGCTGCGGGCAAGGTCGTGAACAGGATCAGCGTCCACCCCGAGGCGAAGTCGCGCGCGCGGCTTGCCCTCGAGCGGATGCTGCGGCTCGCTCCCGCGAAGGGCGCCGCGACCGTCGCGGTCGACTGACGCGCAATTGAAGGCGAGCCAAGCTGGCTGAAATCGATCGCCTGCCGCAAGGGAGGGGTTCCCGCGGTTGGGAATGCGCGTTCCCTTGCGTCCGACCTTCGGCGCGCTGCTACCGTTTCCGCTCCCCACGGAGTTCCGCATGCCACTCTCGCGCCCGAAGAAGTCGTTGATCGCAGCCGGCGCAGTGCTTCTGCTCGGCGCAGCCGCCATCGTGTTCGCGCCCGTCTACCTTCGCGGCTACGCGCGCGGCGTGATCGAGCGCGAGGTCGGCGCGTCGGTGAACGGCACCGTGACCGTGGGCGGCGTCGAGCTCGGCTGGTTCTCGCCGCAGCGCGTGGAGGCGCTCGCGATCGAGGGTGGCGCCGAGACGGGCTCCGTCACGGTGAACGCGGAGGTCGCGCAGGGGCTTCTCGCGCTCGCGACGGGCGACGAGGTGACGGTGAGCGTCTCGGGCCGCGCGCAGTCGCCGATCGATGCGGAGGGAAGGCTCGGCCTCGCGAAGCTTCCGCGCACGCGCGATGCGGCGCCCGCCGCCGATGGCGCGAAGCCTGCGCCCGCGTCAGGCGGCGCGCAGAAGGCTGCGCCGCTCGGCGGACGCACGATCCGTGTTGAGCTCGCGGGCATCGACCTCTCCGTCACGGAGGCTGGCGCGCCGCGCTACTCGATCGACGGGCTCACGGGCTCGATCGTCGCGAGGGGCGCGGACGCTGGGGGGCTCGCGATCGATGGTTCACTGAAGGCAGCGACAGGCATCGCGCAGGACGGCGCGATCGCGAAGGGCGGCTTCGAGTCGACCTTCTCGGCGCTTCTGCCAGAGGGAGACGACGGCTCGCTCGCCGCGCGCGCGGCGACGGGTTCCCTCACGCTCAGCGCGACGAACCTGCCCGTGCCAAGTGCGCAAGGCGAGAGGATCGTCGCGGAGAGCGTGCGAATCCGCGCGGATCTGCTCGCGGAGGGCTCGACGCTCGAGGCGAACGCCTCGCTTCGCGCGGGAAGCGCGCAGCCGGCCGCGGTGACGGCGTCGGTGACCACGGGTGCGCTCTTCGACGCGGGTGGCGCGTTTGCGCTCGACCCCGCTGCGATCACGGCCGATGTGACCGTGACGGCGCTGCCGACGGCGCTGCTTCAGCCCTACGCGCCCGAGCTGCGCGAGGGCGTGCGCCTCGACTTCGCGGCGGATCTCGGGCCGACGGCCGACCTGCGCATCGCGAAGAAGGAAGGCGAGCGCGCAGGCATCGTCCTCGACTCGCAGCGCGTGAAGCTCTCGTTCGACGGCGCAGTGGCTGCGGATGGCGCGCGCATCGAGGGCGGCGTCCTCGAGGCGAGCGTGTCGGTGCGCCCAGAGCTTCTGCGTGCGTTCGATCTCGACGCAGCGGGCCCGCTCGTCGCGCGCATCGATGGCGCTGGCATCGAGTGGAGCAGGCCCGAACGCGCGGGAAGCCAGTGGGCCGATGCGTTCGGGGGCGAAGTCACGGTCGAGCTCGCGCGCGCCTTCGCGCTGCGCGGCGTGGCGGGCGGCGTCGATGTGCGCGCGGACAGCGCCCGCATCGCGTTCGTGAAGCCGCGCGGCGCTGCGAGCGCGCGCGCGACCGTCGACGCAAGCGGCGTCTACGGCGCGGAGAGCGCCGTGCGGCTCTCGTCGCGCGCAGACATCGACCTCGCGACGCGCGCCGTGACCGCAGGCTCTGCCAGTGCGACCGCTGCGCTCGACGCTGCGTTGCTCTCGTCGTGGACGAACGGCGCCGCGTCGCCCGCGCGCGGCGGTGCGACCGTCGCGATCGATCTCGCCGAGTTCGCCTATCGCCCCGCGGAGGGCCGCGGCGCGCTCCAGTCGCTGGCGCTGCGCGGAGGGATCCGCGTCGACGGCGAACTCGCCGTGACGGGCGGCGAGAGCAGCGCGAACCTTCGCGGAGTCGACGCAGCGTTCGCGCTGCCGACCGCCACGGCGCCGGGCACGCTCGCGCTCTCTGCGCGCGTCGATGGCGCAGAGACGCGTGTCTCGCAGCGCTTTGCGCGCATTCCCGCCGAAATCGGCGACTTCGCTGCGTTCGGCTTCGAAGGCTCCGTCGATGTCCGCGGGCTCGACCCGTCTGTCATCGCGCGCTTCGCGCCCGCTGCGAAGGACTCGCTCGGCGCGCTCGGCGCAGGGCCCGTGAACCTCGCTGTCGCAAACAGCACGGAAGGCGGCGCGCTGTCCGCGGACTTCACGCTCGCGGCGGCCGCGCTCAACGCGACTGGCGGCGTGCGTCTCGCGAAGGACGCGTTCAGCCTCACGAACCTCGCGTGCGATGCGGCGCTGTCGCCTGAGACGCTCGCTGCGCTCAAGGTCCCCGACACCGTCGCGATCGCGCGCGGCGCACGCGCGACTGTGCGCGTGCCTGCGCTCGCCCTCGCGAAGGGCGCAGACGGATGGGCGCCCTCGGGCGACCTCGCCGCGCGCATCGCGGTCAGCGGCCTGCGCCTCGAGCGCGCGCCAGGGCTCTCCGCAGCGCTCGATGTGCCCGCCCTCGAGGCGGACGCGACCTACTCGATCAAGACCGAACGCGCGACCGCGAAGGGTTCCGCGACGCTCGGCACGGGCGGCGCCGCTGGGCGCGTCGGCTACGACCTCGCGTGGCGAAAGCCCGCGGAGGCACGGCTCTTCCGTGGCGTCGAGGGCACAGTCGCGCTCTCGCAGTTCGACCTCGCGCGCCTCGAGGGCGCGCTTGGGCTCGAGGCGGGCGCCTATTCGGGTGTCCTCGGCGGGGCGGGTGGTGCGACGGTCGAGCTGCGCGAGCAGGGCTCGGCGCAGGCGAAGATCACGCTCGACTTCCCGAAGACGCGCGGCGCCGTCACGGTCGATGTCGTCGAGGAGAACGCGCAGCGCATCGCGCGCGCAGCGGGCTCCGTGGACGCGGAGATCGCCGCGAAGTCCTTCGCAGCGCTCGCTGGCCTCGGCGACGACCCGAAGCGCCGCGTCGCTGGGCCTGTCAGGGCTGCTCTCTCGATCAGGTCCGCGCGCGCACCGCTCGACGGCGCGCTCAAGCCCGTCCTCGCAGATGCATCGGTCGACATCGCGGGCACGCTGTCGCCCGTGTCGATCGAGATCACGGGCGCGGATCGCCGCACGGAGACCGTCTCGACGGGCGCGCTTGCGCTCGCCGTGACAAGCGCGCGGCTCTCCGACGAAGTCGTCGTCCGCGTGACGGGCGACGGCGCGCGGGAGGCTGCAGCGGGAGCGCTCGAGATCGACGCGCGCGTGCGCGGCGCCGTGGCGCGGTCGACCGACGCGGAGGCGGCGCCGATCGTCGACGCCACCGTCAAGGCCACGAAGTTCCCCGCCGCCTCG
>JBIKTI010000521.1:0-11830 GCA_044348205.1 Phycisphaerales bacterium
CCAACGCGGTCCCAGGTGGTTGACAGGAACTGGTAGGCGCCGGCCGCATCGGACGACAGGCCGTTGCTGCTGTTGATGCGCCTGGGGTGGCGGCTGAGGTCGCTGAACTTCGCGCCAGTGAACATGGTCCGGTAGCCGTCAGGCCCCGCCGTGCCCTCGGCCCATCGGATGGTGCGCAGCAGCGCACGCTGTTGAGGGCTCAAGCCAGGCGCTGCGGTGTAGATCCCGCCGCTGCTGATCCCGCCGCTCCGCGTCGCCACCTGCCCACCACCGCCAGCACCCACCGCCGACCGCAGCCGGGGCTGGGACTGTGACGCAACAGCTGGCTTGGTGCCCATCACCATGTCGAGCATCCAGCCAGCCGCCTTCGCCACCGGGCTGTCCTGCGGCGACCTGGCGGCGACCTGCGCTCCTTGCGCTGAGCTGCGTGTTGCCTGCGCCCGCCGGCCGTCGCGCTGCAGCCGCTGCCGCTCCTCTGGTGTCACTCGGATGCCCCCGGGGTAGTAGTCGATGTGCTTGTTCAGTAGGGCGCCAGGGGTGGTGCCGGCGTCCTTGGCGAACCGCTGCAGCGCAGCGCTGGGCTTGCCGCCATCAAGGATCCGGTTGCCTTCCGTCACCACGGACTGCTGATCCAGCACCGGCTCAGAGCGCCAGCTGCGCACCCGGCTCTGCCGGTCGGGGATGTTGTCCAGCTGGCCGCTGGGGTAGACGGGCTTCGCTGCAGGCTTGGTGCCAGGCGGTGGGCTCCACTGCTGCTGGCCGCCGCCTGGCGCTGCCCCCTGCTGTTGCGGCTGGGAGCCGGCAACGCCCGGCTCGCCATCAATGCCGGGGGACAGATACTTCCTCTGCTTCGGATCCTTGGAGCCGTATTCGCTCATCGCCTTGTTTGCGACGCCGATGGCTTCGGCGTTGGTCAGCGGTGCGCCCTTCTCCCCTTCGGCTGTGGCGATGGCATTGCGAACGTGCGCCTGGTAGGCCGAGAACCGACGTGCGGCGGATGTCTTTGCATCGGCGTCGGTCAGGCCAGCCATCAGCTGCTGGACGCTCTGCTCACGGATTGCCGCCTCGGTGACGGTGCTGGGATAGGCGGCCCTGAGCTCCGACTTGATCCGCAGCTCGATCGCGTTGCTCACGTCCCGGGTGGTGGGGGATGCCTCCCGCTCGTTGTTCCGGCGGCGGATCACGGCGAACTGCTGCCGCAACGCAGGCTTCTGATCCTCCGGAGCCCCGGCCAGGGCCGCCTCGAACTCGCTGGTTGCCTCGCTGGCGTTCCACAGAGTCCCCACCCGGCCGTCCATGTCCTGCAGCAGGGCCGCCACCCCATCCGTGCTGCGGCCCATGTCCGTCACCTTCTTCACGGTGGCGACGGTGCTCTGCTCAAGCTCCAGCTTCTGGCTGAGAGGCAGCGCCTCGAAGCGCTTGTCCTCCCGCAACTCCTCAATCGCCTGCAGCCTCGCCATGTCATCCGGCAGCTCGTAGGTCTTGCTGATCAGCTCGTCCTGGTACGCCTGGCCCAGCGACTCCTGCTCACGCTGCTGCCGCTTGTAGAACAGCTCCCCGTACTTGATCTGGGAATCGAGGATGTCCTCGGTCATGTAGAAGCTGGCCGGCGCACGGAATCCGTGCTTGTCCGGCGGGCCAATGGCGACCTGGCTCAGCAGCTCGACCAGCTCGGTGTTGCCGTTCGCGTTCGCAATGGCCAGTGCGCCGCGGATGGCCTGGACTTTCATCGGGACCACTTCGCCGGCAATCCCCAGCTCATCGGCCATGCGGTCAAGCTCGATCGTCCATGCCGCAAGCAGAGCAGTCCGCCACCGGGGGCCCTGCTGAACCGTGATCCGCTCGCCGTTGAACTCGATGCCAGTGTCCAGGGCCTGCTTGTAGAACCCCAGCAGCTGCGCTTGGGCCGTGCGCCACACCGAGTCCTTGAGGTAGTCCTGGCGGTCCTTCCACTGCAGCTCGGTGATCTTGTCGCTGGCCTGGTTCAGCTGCGGCAGAAACTTCTGCGCGAACCCCGGGGAGCTTTCGTCCAGCTGGTACTTCTGCGCCAGGCCCTGGGTCACCTCGGCCTTGAGCTGCGCCAGCCGGGGGTCGCCTTCCTTCCACATGAAGGCCGGCTCTTGCCCGTCGCCGCCTTTCAGCGCCTGCCGGTAGGCCGTGAGCATGGCGCCCGGGGCCTCGATTGCCGCCAGCTCGGTCAGGGCCCGCTGCCGCCCTGCTGCGCGGAACGGGTTGACCTGATCCATCATCAGGCCCGCGACCGGGTCCTGCACCGACAGCTTCCGGTTCTCGGCCGCGTACTCAGAGCCGGACTGGGCCGTCTGCTCATCGAGCAGCGCCTTGGCCCGCATCGCTTCGTTGATGCCCTGCTGCACCTCGTTCTTGGCGTAGAGCGCCAGGCCGGTGCCCACCAGCTGCGTCAGCTGCTGGTTGAACGGCGCCAGCGCTGCAGCGGTCCGGGCGAAGTTGTTGGCACCGGCAACACTGCCGCCGCTGCCCTGCTGGATCACATTGACCTGCGCCACCCGCGGGATCTCCAGCGGCCCAGCCGGTGCTGCCACCTGGCGCTGCGCAGGCTGGATGAAGGTGCTCAGCGGCTGGGCCTCGGGGCGGATCTGGTTCAGCGGTAGGTCTCTGCTCATGCTCCTGCCGCGATGTTGGAGAGGGTGGAGAAGGTGCCGATGCCGGTGTTGATCCCGCCCATCAGGCCGGTCAGACCGCCCAGCACGCCAGGGCCGCTACTCGGCGCTGCCCCGGTCAGCGTCGGGGCAGGCGGGGCGAGCAACGTCGGCAGCGGCTGGAAGGGCCGCATCGGCTCCAGATACGGCTGCTGCTCATAGAACTGCTGGCTGTTGTACCGGCTCAGGAACTGCGTCACCTGCGCGGTCTGCGCCCGCGTGTACTGCCTGCTGCGCAGCCCCTCGTTGATCTGCTGGATCGTGGCGTAGTCGCCCTGCTGGCGGGCGTAGTCGTTGATCAGCCGGTCGATGCTGCCGCCTTCCTGCCCACTGGCCGCCACCGATGCCCGCGCCTTGAGCGCTGCCACCTGGTACTGCTGGTAGGCCACGGCATCAGCCATTGAGGCCTCGGCGAACTGCTGGCTCAGCGCCTGCGACTGCAGGGCAAAGTCAGCGCCGGCCGCGGCCCGCGTCTGCCCCACTACTTCGGCCTGAGCGATCGCCTTGCTCAGCTCGAAGTTGCGCAGGCTGTTCACATAGGCCCGCTGCTGGTTGTAGGCCAGCGTCGATTGCCAGTATTGGTACTGCTGGTTTGCGTCGGTGTAGCGCTTGGTGAACGCCGCCTGCCACTGGGCGAACTGCTGATTGGCGCCCTGCAGCGCTCGCTGGTTGAGATAGTCCTGCTCGGCGGCGGCCTGCTCCTGCGAAGCGCCAAAGATCCCCAGGCCTGCGTTCAGGCCACCCATCGCCAGGGATAGACCCATCAGGGGCGCAACCATCACGCCCTCCTCTCGAAGTAGGCGAACAGCTGCCCGCAGGGCCCGTGCGGCGCAGGCGTGCCGATCTCAAACCCCAGCGACCGCAGCCACCGCAGGGTGATCACATTGCTGGCCAGTGCCAGGTTCCACAGCGGGCCGGCGCCATCGGCGATCAGCTCATCCACCCAGAGCTTTGCACCCCTGGAGAACTGCCGGCGATGGGACGATGTGGCCAGCAGGCCATCGGTGGCCAGCAGCCAGATCCTCCCCCTTGGCGCAATGCCACACAGGCCCACTGGCTCTCCGCTGTCGCCCTCTATGCAACGGCAATCAGGGCTGTTCTGCCAGCTGGTCATCACAGCTTCCGCCGGTTGCATCCCATCACTGCAGAACACCTCGAAGGCATCCTGCTTGCGCAGGTGGCGGGCGATGTGCAGCACCCGCTCTTTTGTCGGCGACGCCCAGTTCATCGCATTGCCCTCGCCTTGGTGTGGACCATCCCCACCCATTCGCAGCTGGCGAAGCGGCACGGGCGGGCGGTGCTGTTGCGCAGCTCGACCACGCACTTCTCACCGTTCGACTGGATCGGCACCGTGAACACCCCCTCCTGCAGCGAGTCGGCATAGGGCCCCTCCTCCTCGATGCCGACCAGCGAATTGCGCACCGCCAGGGCGCTGTGGGTGAAGGTGTAGACAGCCGGCTCGCGGCGTTCGGCCAGCACCCAGGCCTCGAAGAACTCGCTGCCGTGGTAGCGGATCTTGGCGTGGCGCACTTGCAGCCGCTCGACATTGCCCGGCACCCGGCCGCCGCCGGCATCCCGGTAGAGCCGGAAGCGGGTGAAGCGGTACAGGAACTCGTAGGCAGCTCCGAACCACACCTCCTTGTTGCGCCAGTCACCCCTGGCCGTGATGCGTCGGCCGCCCAGCGTCTCGCCAAGCAGGACGCCGCCGGTCTGGCCAGGCGCATAGCCAGACCAGGCCTGCGTCAGGGACTCTGCCCTGTAAGGCAGGACCCATGTGGTCGTCTTGGCATCGGCGTCGTATTCGCCGTTGCTCACCCTGATGGGGCCAGGGGTCGCAGCTGTCGTGCTGACCATGCGGTCGAGGAGCATCGGCGAGCGGCCATCAACTTCTGTGGCGCTGTCCCGTGCCGACAGCTTCTCCAGCCACACCTCACCATCGGGGTACTGGATCACCACATACAGCGTCTCCTGCACGCACACGATCTGCAGGATTCGCTGCGCACTGGAGAACCGCCAATAGCTCCAGCTGCTTTGCTCGCGCTGCATCCCTTCGCCCACGTTGCGAGAGAAATACTTGAACACATAAATGTGATTACGGAAGCCAAACTTCTCGGAGATTGCGAACCACGAATAGCCCGTGTCGTTTGCCGCCAGCCGCAGCACTTCGTTAGGAACATAGCTGCTTACATAGCTGGTCAGATCGGCAGCATCAGCCACCAAAGCCGTTCCAGCACCACGGATGCTGAACTCGCGGAACTGCGACCACTCGCCGTTTGCCTGGCAGAACACAATCGCGCCAGCAACCGGGATCGGCCTCACGTCTGGGTCGATCTCGTACTGCGTGAGCACCGTGATCTGCGCCGTCGATGGCGTCAGCGCCGCTGCTGATGCGTTAAACCGAAACTGGATCTGATCGGCAAAGATGATCAGCTCGTCTTGATACGGGATCGCATGGCGGAGCAGCGCCACGCGGGGGTTGGTGGCCGTGATGTCGATGGGGTCGG
This sequence comes from Phycisphaerales bacterium, assembly GCA_044348205.1. GTDB lineage: Bacteria > Planctomycetota > Phycisphaerae > Phycisphaerales > SM1A02 > QWPT01. Next base: position 5,183 of record JBIKTI010000521.1, read on the forward strand.
TGTCCAGAACTGCTGTTGCAGTCTCTGGGAAGAACTCAAAGAAATCCCGCGATCGGCTGAGAATGATGTTCTCATCCGCCAGGAATCCCAGGCGGTTCTTGAACACGAACACATCTTGAATCGGGTGACCGATGAAGCCCGGGTCGGGCGACGAGTCCAGATTGCCTGCTGTGCGCTGCCCCCAGGACGGGATCTCTGCTTCTTGCGTGACCGTGCCATCGGCCGGGCCAAACAAGAAGGTCCCGTTGGGCCTCCGCACCAGCACATGGGGCATGGTGCTGGGGTCGATCTGGTACGGCACCCCAGGCGCAACGGTTTCTTCCCACTGCCCCTCGCCAAACGCACCACTGCGAGGCGCAAAAGCAACGTGGTAGCCATCGAACTTGTTGCTCGGGTCGCCGACCACCTCCACCTGGTAGCCCCCGGGGGCGATGGTGGGCAGGTCGGTGAACGCCTGCACCGTGTTGGTGATCGCGGTGATGTCGCTGTTGGAGCGGGCGTCCGCCGCCTCGATCGTGATAGGCCTGTCGCTGCGGATCCACAGAACTGAGCTGCGGCGGGCGATCTCCACGTTGTTGACGCCCAACAGACCCTGCCGCAACTGTCTGGCAATCTCGGCGGCCGAGATCCGGTTTTCAGTGACCTTGCCATTGCCATCAACCACCACCGCCTGCACGGCGGTCTGCACACTGACCAGCGTGCCGTTCAGGTTGACCTCGTAGGTCTGCCCGTAGTTCGCCGCCTTGACCCACACCAGGCACTCATGGGGAAAGGGTCGCGGCGCGGCTGGCGCCAGGGGAGACGCCATCGCCGGCTTGACCTTTGTGTTGCTGATGAAGGTGAAGTCCGCAATCGTCGCGGCTCGCAAGTCTGTGCGAGCGTTCGCGCCTGACGCCAGGTAGCCATAGCCCTCCGGCGCCACCACGGTGCGCTCGGCGCCCGTGAGCTGCTCAAACACCTGCACCCTCGTCCGGCTGATGACGACCATGTATTGCTCCACCTGGTCGCGCTGGATGTGATGCAGCATCACGTTGCCCAGCGAGTTGTCGCTGATCTTGGCCAGGGCCTGGCTGCCCTCACGCTTCCGCAGCCCCTCGCTGAGTGAGCTCACCCCATTGATCTGCTCATCGGCCTGGGTGGGCTGGCGCTGAGCATCCGGCTGCTGGCTGACACCCTGGATCAGGTTTGGGATCAGGTAGCTGATCAGGCTCACAGGAACACACCCCCCATGGCCCGATCGGTCAGACCCTCGGCGGGCTGGAAGGTGGGGAACCGCTTGCGGCCGGTGATCATGTTCGGCGCCTCCTGGGTGTTCTCCACCCGCAGCAGCTCAATCAGCGCCTGCTGCTCATCCGCCAGGGTGTACTGCACCCCGCTCACATCGCCGATGGTGCGGGCGCTGAACACCCGGGCAGCGCGGATCAGCGACCAGCGGTTGTAGGCCTCGGGGCACTCGTCCCAGGGCAGCAGCCACACCACATCCGCCTTGAGCTGGGCGACCGGGATCTGGTAGCTGCGGCTCTCCTTGTCGTAGACCCGCTGGCCGCGCAACTGGTAGCGGTGCTGGAACTCGTAGGGGTCCGGCTGCCAGCTGATCACATTGGCGGGCAGCACGATCTCCCCGCCGCTACTGCGGGTGAAGGGGTACTCGCGCTCGCTGTTCCAGCTCCAGCCGCGGGTCTGCCCCTCCTTGTGCATCTCCAGGATGGTGGCCTCTGCGGTGCGGGCCTCCAGCACCTGCTGGTTCTCGAGCGTGGACACCGGCTGCTCGCCGATGTTCATCAGCACGATGTTCACCGCCTCCAGCAGGGTGGTGCGGCCTGGTGTTGCCGATTGGTTCGTCAGGCCCATGTCCCTGCAGCCATGCAGACCAATGCTATCGGCAGCCATGAAAAAGCCCCACCCGAAGGCGGGGCCGTCGCGCCTCACTCCGAAGGAAGTCTACGGAACCTCGATCACGGCGGCACACTCGGCGCGGAGAATCCCCATGCCGATAGCCATGCGGGCCACGAACAGCTGAGCCTGGTAGACCACGTTGTAGTCACCGCCGGGGGCGGTCATCTGCAGCTGCGGGCGGCGCAGGGTGAGCACACCGATCGCATCACGGTGGAAGATCAGGGCCCGGCACTTGGTCAGGTTCTGCTGGTAGGCCGCGTTGCGATCGAAGGACGTGTTGGTGTACGCCGCCTGGGTGACGTGGTTGCTCCACATGATCGGGAGCCCCTGCACCCGGCCGATGGTGCCGCCGCCATAGGTGCCATTGGCCGACCCTTGGTTGAAGTCGGCATTGATCACCTTGCTGCCCTCGTTGAGGAAGTTGTACTCGTCGGGGGGCACGACAGCCACCAGGTCATCCGTGGGGACATCCTTCTTCTGCATGGCGACCTTGATGTCACCGATGACAGAAGCGAGCTCGTCACCCTTGGCCTGCTTCGAGGCGGTGGCATAGCCGGCGCTGAGAGTCCGTGCAGTGCCGGTGCGGCCGGCATTGCTGGCCTTGCCCAGCGGCTCGGTGGTGCGCTTGGCCGCGGCATAGAGCACCCGGGCAATCCGGGCGTCCTTCTCGCGGGCCAGGGCCTCGCCCAGCTGGTGCATCATGTCCTGCCGATACTGCACGTCCTCCATGAGGTCGTCCAGGTCGTACACGGTGTCGGGCGCCACCAGCAGACCATCAAGATTGATGATCTCCTCGCTGCGATCCGAAGGTGCGTTGCTGGGGTTGGGGTTGTTGGCGTCCGTGGGGACGTTGGTGATCGGCGTGCCCGGGGTGTGATACCCAGCGATGCGCCGGCCAGTCACCTTGAACCGAGCACTTTGGCCGCCCCGAATGGAGCGCTCTTTGACCCGGCCGGTGAAAACGGTCTTGCGGTCGAAGGCGGTCAGCACCTCCGACATGCCCAGTTTCAGGAACAGGGCGTAGTTGTCTGCGGCGTTGCCCTTAACTTGGCCAAGCCGCGAAAGGCTGATAGCGGTCACTGCAATGTGTGCGGTGAGCCTCTGCTATCTCGACGGGTTCGCGGTCAGGGTGTCGGCCTAGGCCGGCCTGTGCTCTGCGTGAGTGCAGACGTACTCATGCACACCTTCTACACGAAGATTGGAGACCGTGCAAATTTCGCGTCGATGTAGCGCCGGTACTTCTCGTCCACCAGGTAGCGCTGCTTGCCGCCTTTGGTGAGCACCTGCTTGGCCTCCATCGCCTCCTCCTCCGTCTCGAACACATCCAGGGCAGGGTTGGCGGTGCCGCCGCTGGCCATCACCAGGGCCGGCTCCCTGTCGGCTGTGGCGACCTTGCCCTGCAACCAGCGCACAGCAGCGCGGGCCGCAGCCGGGTTGCCGGTGTTGACGGCCTCGTTGTAGTCGGCCAGCTCGGCCTCGCTCAGGTTGGCCAGGGCCCACTGGCTGAGCTGGAGGAACTTGGCATCGCCGCCCACCTCGACGCGGATCGCCGCGGCGTCCTCGTCACTCAGGCCGGCGGTGGCGGGCTGGGCCTCGGCCGGGCGATAGGCCGACTCGTAGCGCTCGATCAGCGCCTCGGGCAGGCCCAGGGCCCCGGCCAGCTTCTGCCGCATTTCGCTGGTGTCCTCGCCCCGCTGCACAGCGGCATCCCACTGCGCCAGGTCGATCCCCTCCTGCTCGGCAGCGGCCACCACGGTCTCGCCGTAGCCGGCCACGGCCTCCTCGCGGGTGAGCGGCTTCACCTCGGCGGGCTCAGGCTCGGCTGCGGGCTGCTCGGGGGCCCGCTGGCCCAGCTTCTTCTGGAGCTCCAGGTAGGCCTTCTCCAAATCCTCGGCGGACTTGAACTTCCCGGCCAGGGGCCGCTGCTCGTCCTGCTCCTGCTCGGCCTCCACCTCGTCGCCCTGCACCTCCAGGGTGGCGAAGTCAGGCGCAGCGGCCGGGGCGGGCGGCTCCAGCGTGCCGGCGGCAAGGGCCCGGTCCTCCTCGGCGATTTCCTGCAGGAAACCAGCCAGGGCGTCCTTGTCGTAGCCAGGGCCGGCCAGGGCCAGCTGGTCGGGGGTGGGCTGGATTGGGGTGGCGGTCATTGGGCGGGTTCTTCAGTGGGTTGTTGCATGTCCTGAACGGTGGCCGCGGCGGTGGCCAGCTTCTGCGGATCCGCCGCCGGCGACTGCAGCAGCGCCTGCTGCTGGGCGGCCTGCTGGGCAGCGGCCTGCTCCTCCTCGATCTGCTGCTGGGTCTTGATCAGCCCAACCGTGTCGATGCCCATCGCGGCGGCCAGGCGACTGACCAGCTCGTTGGGGAACATCATCTGCACCACAACCTCTGGGGGGAGGGTCTGTTGCAGGATCTGCATGAAGCGGGCGTGGCGCTCCAGGTCGTTGCCCCGACCCACTGCCGCTAGGCCCACGCTCACCACCGGCTTGATCGAGTCATCCGGCAGCGGCGGCAGGCCGCCGGCCTTGGTGAGCAGGTGCAGCTTGCGGCTGATGTAGGGGTACTGGAACTCGGTCGTGAGGATCGAGTAGACGCTGCCCAGGCTGTTCTCGATCTGCTGGGCCTGCAGCCGCACCTCCTCGGCGGTGGTGCGCTCGCTGTCGCGCACATCGGTGAGCATGAAGGCGGTCGCCAGCCGGGCCTGCACCCGCTGCAGCCGCTGCTCGGCCACGGCCAGGTCGCTGCCCTTGCCCACCTGCACGGCGGCGATGTCCTCCGGGTTGCCGGTGAGGCAGGCGCCGTTGGCCGCCTCGTTGAACTGCTTGGCGGTGACGGCAGCGCCGGGCTTGGCCAGGAACTTCACCATGGCTGACACCAGCGCTCCCTCGGTCAGGGCCCGGGTGAGGGCGTTCGCGGTCTGCAGGTCCGCCATGCACGCGGCCTCGACATAGCCGGGGCTGTAGTCCTCGGCGTCGATGCGGAACATGCGCAGCGGGATCCACGGCGCCACGTCGCGGGGTGCGCGGCCCTCACTGCCCTCGATGCGGTGCCCTTTGATCTCCTGATGCCAGCGGCACTTGTCCTTCTCCCAGCGGATGTGGGTGTAGACCTTGACCGTCCGCTCAATCTCGTCCTCGTCTCGCCACGCCAGGGTGTTGTCGTACCGCTTTTCGGTGAGGGGCTCCAGCGGGTCGGCCTTGTCGAGGATCTCCTTGGCGGCCTTGGGCAACTCCTCTGCTGCCATCCGCTCGCACACCACTGCTTCCAGCGGCTTGCCCATCGGGCAGCGGCGCAGCACGTAGCGGTAGAGGTTGAAGGTCTTGCATCCGTCCTCGGGCACGTAGACCATGCAGTTGCCCGCCACGATCAGGTGCAGCAGGGCCTCATGCAGCGCGGTGCGGTCGCTGCTGGTCTCGATGCTGCGCAGCACCGCCCGTTCCATCAGGCCCAGTGTCTTGTCGATCTGGGTCTTGAGCTCAGCGATCCGCTCAGCCGGCATCCCTTCTGCTGCCAGCTGGGCCTGCTGGCGGGCAAACTCCATGTCGTCGTGGACGAACCGGAAGAAGCTCTCGGTGGGCGGCAGCAGGGCCAGCAGCAGCCGGCTGGCGATGTTGTGGACACCCCGCTGGCCGATGCCATCCCACGGGTGCTGGATCTCCTCCATCGACTGCGGCTGGGGTTCCCCATCAGATGGCAGCAGCCAGGGCAGCGTCAGCGCTCCAGCCTTCCGCCCACGGTCGATCCAGTGGTTCCTGGCGGGCTCGAGCTTTTTGTAGCGGGCTTCTGCTGTCATGCGCCGATGTTCAGGCCTGCGCCTGCGCGGCTCTGGCCATTGATAGTGAGGCTGGCGCGGCGGGGCGCGGGTGCCGTTGGCGCCGTTGCCGTGGTCAGCGCTGCGCCGCTGTTGGCTTGCTGGCTGACATCGGTCATGTAGGCCTGGCTGGCAGCGGCTGCGTTGGCCTGCTGCTGTTCGGTGATGCGCTGCGCCTCAGCGGCTGCGGCAGCAGCGGCCTCGGCCGCGGCGTCGATCTGCGCCTGGAGCTGCGCCTGGAAGTCCTGCTGCTGGGCGTTCATGTCCTGCTTGACCTCCTTCAGCTCAGCCGTCTGCTGCTTCATTTCCTGCCGGGTCGGCCCTTGCTGGACGACCTTGGGAGGCTGGGGGGATCCCATGCACATGATCAATACCCTCCGATGTTGAGGCCCGCTGACGCCGACGATCGGGGGCGGGGTTTGCGGTCGATGCGCAGGCTGCGCTTGCCCTCTGCGGGGTCCATGCCCTGGCGGCTGTCGCCAATCACGGGCGCCTTGGCAGTGGGCTCGGGTGGGGGTGTGCCGATCAATGCGGCCATGCGCTGCGCATCTGCAGCAGTCGCGTTGGCGGCTGCCTCCTGCGCGGCGAGCAGTTGGGTCTGCGCCGCTTGCTGGCCGGCCAGGGCCTGGTTGAGGGCGTCCTGCGCCATCAGCGTCTTGCCTTGCATCTTCGATTGCATCAGGCCGATCTGCCGATCAGCCATGCGGTCAAAGCGCTCGTAGTCGGGCACGGTGATCGTGGCCCGCGGCGGCGATGAACCCATGCACATCAACCCAGGCCCCCTTGCTGTTCGGCGTGCCAGCGCTTGATGCAGTCCACAACCGACTGCTCGCCGATCCAGTGGTCGATCTCCCGATGGCTCATTGAGCGATCAGGCTTTCGGCCAAAGGTGTCGTCCAGCCTGGCAATCAGTTCGTCGGAGACGAGTGGAAACACTGCATCCATGC